>CAZMPB010000006.1:22658-45531 GCA_964567775.1 uncultured Bacteroidales bacterium | reverse complement strand
ACTTTGAAGGCCCTGTGACATGGGTTAGCCCGGGCACATTATGGGAATGGGGTGTGCCGTCAGCACTGGTAATTGATTCAGCTTACAGTCCTGCCAATGCGTGGGTAACCAACCTTGACGGAGACTATTCTTACGATGCCATAGAATACCTTTATTCGCCATTATTTATGTTTAACGGTATCGACAGCGCTTATCTGGAATTCTACCACTGGTATGAAACTGAAACTAACTGGGATGGTTGTGCTGTTGAGTATTCCGTAGGAGGAGGGGCGTGGACTTTATTGGGCGGCCTGGCTGATGCAAATGGTATTAATTGGTATAATTCCACAACAACAGGGACAAGTATGCCTTGCTGGTCGGGAAGCTCAGAGGGGTATGTATTTTCAAGGTACAGCCTGACTGCCGTAGCATCTATTATCAATTCGGCATTGTCTGTACAATTCAGGTTTGTATTTACCTCTGATGATTCATTTGTATATGAGGGCTGGGCTATTGATAATTTTGCAATTACCTGTCCGCAGATACCTGACGATGCCGGTGTAACCGCCATATTGTTTCCGGATACCGCAACGCAAACCGGCAGCCTGATTACTGTGCAGGTTACGATAAAAAACTACGGAACAAACAATTTAACTTCAATTCCTGTGGGATATCAGGTGGCCGGAGGTAATGTAACGGTTGATACCTGGTCAGGCACGCTGGCCCCGGGAGCAACAACCAATTATAACTTTACTTCAACGTATATTTCTCCGGGTTCGACTTATGAACTTTGTGCTTTTACCATGCTGTCCGCAGATAATTATACCTTCAATGATAGCGTCTGCGCGTCGTTCAATGTTACAGCTAATCACGATGTTGGTGTTGTTTCCATCGTTTCTCCGGTAGACACGACAATATTCCAGAATGCGGATACTGTAAAGATATATATTAAGAATTACGGAACAAGCTCGCAAACATCAATACCGGTGGTGTTTTTGGTGAATTCCATACAGACAGCCGCAGGAGTGTGGTCCGGCACACTGAACGGAGGCGATTCGGTTCTATATACCTTCCCCGCATTGAATGTTTCTCCGCTTGGTAATTATCAACTTTGTGCCAGAACAATGCTTGCGGGAGACATTGATACTGCGAATGATGACGAATGTAAATTCCTGTTCGGGAATCCTTTAGGGATTGAGATATACGATCATTTAGGTTTTGTTCTGTATCAGAATGTTCCCAACCCGGCCGGTAATCATACCAACATAGTATTTTATGTTCCGGAAAGTAATAATGTGTATTATGAAATGGTTGATGTTCTTGGTAAGACTATAATAGCAGAGGATATTGATGCGGTAAGCGGCGAAAACCGGATCGGGTATAATATGGCCACAATACCCGAAGGCGTTTATTTCTACTCTGTGACATATAAAGGGCAAAAACAAACTAAACGCATGGTGGTCACCAAATAACAAAACAGAGAAGGTAAAATTCATGAAAACATAGCTATATGGACAATAATAGCAAAAACCTGGGATCTTTAAATGCGTGTTATTAACTTGTTTATAAGTTATTTAGAATTAGCAAAAAGTAGGAGAAGTTAAAATAAATTGTTAAATATTAATATTTCTGAACATTTTTCATTAACTTGCATAAAATAAGTGTTTACTTTTGACATCTATCAAAATATTATAACTAAAAAATCAAATTATGAAAAAATTATTATTTCTACTGGCCATGCTTCTGGCAACAGCATTTTCAAATGCACAGACGATTCATTTTTTTGAAGATTTTGATCCGCCGAGTGGCGCAGATTTAGTTACCCCCAGCGGATCTTCGAATTTCGCCATCAATACACGCTTGCATTATTCGGGAACCCAGTGCGATACGCTCAAGGCTCCGCTTAATGGTATCTCTTATCTGACGACCCAATCATTTAACACCACGGGATCAAGCAATGTCCTGCTGAAATTTGCACATATATGCAAGGTCGAAATATTTGATACGGCAAAAGTTGAAATTTCCGTGAACGGAGGTCCCTGGATAAAACTGACCACCCAATACGTCAATCCCGGCAACTCACAGTTTCTTAATCAATCCAACCGTTTTTGTGCTGCCACCTATCCTGTTGACTGGGTGGCCAGCAACGATACTATTAAACCGTTGCAAAACTGGTGGAAATATGAAATCTTTGATATCTCGGCCCTGGCTGCGAACAGCAGCAGTGTGCAGGTGCGTTTTACCTTACGTGGTAATGCAAGCAATGATGTATGCCATGGCTGGTATCTGGATGATATTTCGGTGGTGGGAGGTATTTCAGAACTTTTGCCTCCGACTATAACCATGAAAGCTCCGATTGTTCAGGATACTGTAATGTACACAGGCCCGTTTGATATTTATGCTACGATGGTGGATGCTTCAGGTATTGATACTGCCTATATCGTATATCAGTTGAATGGCGGTGCAAACCAATATATTCCTATGGCATGGGTTTCCGATAGCACGTTTATGGGAACAATCCCAAGTTATACATATAACAACAGGATAGATTACCATGTATCTGCGGCTGACAGTTCTGCATTAAATAACGCTGCTAACGGGCCGAACCAATGGTTTTACATAAAACACGGGCCTTCCCAAATTCTTATCGGGAGTGAAAATTTAGTGCCGACATATACATTGTATAGTCCTATATACCGATATAGTAGTACATCAACAACCACCAATTCGTGTTCAAATATTATTTATACTGCGGCTGAATTAGCGGCTGCAGGAATTTTTCCCGGAACGACGATCACTTCGCTGGCCTTTGATAAAAACGGATTAGGTGCCACCAATACAAATCCCTTAGAATTTTCGATTTATATGGCAAGTACTGGCAATACGCCTCCGTTGTCGACAGCCACCACATGGGGCAGTATTTTAGCATCTCATACGCTTGTATATTCACAAACCGCGCAGCAAATACCAGCCGTGAGCGGATGGGTTGTATTTACTCTGACTACCCCTTTTGTTTATACCGGTGGTAGTCTTGAAATAGCTACAAGGGCAGGATTTTCAGGAACACAACCCGTGAGTACTGATAAGTTGGACTGGAAATATTCAAGCGGTACGGCAGATAAAATAATTGCTTATGTGGGTACCTCAATCACCACGGCAACTGTTTTAAGTGCCACTACTGCTGCCTATAAGCATCGCCCGAATATTAAAATCGGGCTTGTTTCCACCAATTATAGTGAAGATGCAGGGGTGTTGCAAATACTCGGGCCTTCAGGAATCATCCTGACGAATACGAATTATCCTGTGACACTGAAAATAAAAAATTTCGCAACCGACTCGCTGAAAAAGGTTACGGTCGCATGGGAACTGGACGGTGTGCTGCAAACACCTTCATATAGCTGGACGGGTGTGCTTTTGCAGGATGTCGTTTCGGGTACCATAAATATGGGCAATGTAAATGTCAGTACGCTTGGCAATCATACCATCAGGGCCTGGACAGAACTTCCCAATGACAGTGTAGATGAGAATAGTATCAATGATACGGCAACGATCACATTTTATGCCTGCAGTTCTATATTGAATGGCGTATATACTATTGGCCCGTCAGGAGCTGATTTTCCAACATTTGCCGCGGCATTTTCCGCGATGCAGAATTGCGGGATCAGTGGTCCGGTTACATTCAATGTGCAAACGGGGACATATACCGAACAGCTAGATATCCCTGAAATAAGCGGGACTTCGGCAACGAACACCATAACATTCCAGTCATTGACTAGTGTTAATACGGATGTTACTCTCCAGTTCACAACAGATGCAACCACCAATTATGTAGTGAAACTTAACGGCGCTGATCATTTCAGATTCCGGAATATGACCCTGTTAAGCACAGCAACAACTGCTTATACCCGCGTCATTGAAATGGCCGGAAATGCAATTGACAACCAGTTTGACGGGAATATCATCATGGGGCCAGTGGCTACAGCCTCCTCTGTAAATACTGCGCTGGTATATTCCGGAGCCGGACTTGATTCCTTGTCGGTATTTAATAATAATACAATCACTAATGGTTCCTATGGATTGTATTTAAGTGGCACCAGTACCTCCGTACTTGAAAATAAAACAAGGGTTACAAATAATACGTTCAATAATCAGTATTCCTATGCTATTCGCTTATATTATCAAAACGCTCCGACAATAAGTGGTAATATAATCAACGGTCATACAACCAACACTAGCTATTATGGAATATATGCCGGATATTGCGATAATGATCTTAAAATTTTAAAGAACAAGGTTTTTATTCCGGCAGGGGGATATGGTATTGAGGTTTACTATAGTGACGGTACCGGCGCAAAAAGAGGCTTGATTGCAAATAATTTTGTACAAATAGGAGGAACAACAACCGCTTATGGTTTATATCCTTACTATGCAACTTACCAGGATTTTTACTTTAACAGTGTGAATATCACCTCCACAAGCGCTGCTTCAGGAAGGGCTATGTTTTTATCTTCAGGTTGCACTTCTGTTAATGTGAAAAACAATATTCTTTCCAATGCTGGCGGCGGATATTCTTTTTATAGTTCGGTTACTACTATAGGCGCTATTACTTCAGACAATAATGATCTGTACACCACCGGCACTACCCTTGGATACTGGACCGCAGCCAGAGCCGACCTTGCTGCCTGGCAGGCCGTTTCTTTGCTGGATTCCAACTCAGTATCCGTTGATCCTAATTTTGTAAATTCTACCGATCTTCACACATTTACCTCCAGTTTGAATGGCTATGCAACTCCTATTGCCGGCATCACTGATGATATCGACGGGGATGTAAGAGATGTTTCAAATCCTGATATCGGCGCCGATGAGTTTGCGCCGCTGTCCATTGATCTGGGTATTGTCGGCGTGCTTGCACCTATCCCGGTTTCCTGTGGCCTTGGCGCTGCCGAAAATGTAACGATACAATTAAAGAACTTAGGCGGAAACACAATTACAACAGCCGATATTTATTACATACTCAACAATGGAACACCAGTTCATGGTGTATTCAACGGGAGTATTCTTTCTGACTCAACAGTTAATTATACTTTTCCCACACCGGCGAATCTGTCTGCCATTGCTAATTATACCTTTGATTTCTATGTGGTGTTGGCAGGAGACCTGAACACCTTAAATGATACCATTTCAAATTATGCTGTTTCCAATGGCTGGGATTTTTATTCTTCAGAATATAATATGGGATTTGAACCCACTGAAGATATGAGCAGTTGGACAATAGTTAATTCTGACCTGGGTACATATAAATGGGTAATGCCTTATGCAAGCTCCACTTATGCACATTCAGGAACGAGCTCTGCACAGTTTTATAATGGGGCTGCTAATACCGGGGAAGACTGGCTGTTTTCCAGATGTTTCTATCTGGAAGCCGGTAAAACGTATTCTCTGAGTTTCTGGTACAGAGCTTATAGCGCCACTTATCCCCAGACGCTTACGCTGAAATATGGCAATGCAGCCAACAGCGCCGCGATGACCACAACCCTTACCACCATAACTGGTTTTACAAATGCTACCCATCAGCAATCAATTACCCAATTTGTAGCACCGGCCAACGGAATATATTATTTCGGTTGGTCTGGGACCGTTGGTGTTGCCTATTATGCTTATATTGACGACATCAACCTCAAACTGATACCGCCCCAGGAAGCCGCCCTGCTTTCAATAATTGCGCCTGAAACAGGTTGCGGACTGACCAATGCTGAGCCTGTTACAATTAAAATAAAAAATACCGGCGGAAATACCATCAGCGGCAACCTAAGTGCATATTATAAAATTGGTGGAGGTTCAACAGTTTCTGAACCTGTTACCAATGCTATTTTGCCGGGTGACACCCTTGCATTTACTTTTGGCACCCCTGCCAATCTTGTTGTTACAACACAGGATTCCACATTCGCTTTTAAATCATGGATAGCTTTGGCAGGTGATCCATTTCAAACAAATGATACAATTTCAGCAGACGTGAATTCAATACATACACCGGCTAATCCAACGGTTGTAGATGATACTGTCCCTTATGGCGGAATAGCAACACTTCAGGCATTATCACCCGATAATGTATTTTGGTATGTTGATGATACCACAAATGTATATTTCAATCAGGGTAATTCTTATACCACACCGGTACTTTTTGATACAGTTACTTATTATGTGAGTGCTGGCAGTGGTTCCGCTTCTTATGTAGGCATGGTATCTTCCGTGAATGGAACAAGTGGGTCTGGTATGACTACTTATGGACTTTATTTCGACGCACTCTCTGCATTTACATTAAGTAGTGTTGAAGTATATGCTAATTCAGCGTCTAATAATACGCCCGGTACTGTTACCATTAGTGTTATTGATGGTGCTGGCGCTGTTTTGCATCAGGCAACAGTAAATGTCACAGGAAATATTCAATCATCCAACCCTACATCCGAAATAGTGGATCTCAATTTTAATATTCTGCCTGCAAATGGCTTAAGATTGGTTTTAACTGCAAAATCAAGTAATATATCTGGATTGATGTTTCAACCAAGTTCGGGTGGCCCTTATCCATACCCATATACCTTGCCGGGTATTGTTTCCATTACAAGTGGAACTTATAGCGGTAACGTATATCCATCTTTGTATTATTATTTTTATAACTGGAAAATTGGAGGAGGGGGTTGCTCCAGTGCACGTGTGCCTGTAACAGCTTATGTCCAATTATCCCCCTATGAAGCTTCTGTGGTCGGCATGCCTTCCCCTGTTGACCAATGCAGCGATGGTTCGGAAAATGTGACGATAAGGATCAAAAACAACGGGACAAATACTATCAGTGGTGGGCTAACCGCGAAATATACCGTAAATGGAAGTGCTCCTGTCGTTGAACCTGTTACCAATACTATATTACCGGGCGATACCCTGACCTATACGTTTTCAACTCCTTTCGCAGCCGGTTTAACAACTACTAATCAGGATTCCGTCTACAATATTATGTCCTATATTGAATTAAGCGGAGACAATTACTATATTAATGATACAATAAAAGATACGGTTACATTAAATTATATTCCCCTTGTGCCCGTAGTTTCTAATATTACCATACCTTATGGGACAAGCGGCACCCTGACAGCTACGGCCGCCGATTCTGTTTTTTGGTTTGATGTTCCTACCGGCGGGACAGAAATAGCGACAGGCTCCATGTATACAACCCCCGTACTGTTTGGAACTACGGTTTATCATGTGGAAGCCAGGGCAGGAACTGCCACTCAGTATGTAGGGCCTTATGATTATTCAATAGGCACATCAAGTACTTATGCCAACACGACTTATTATTTATATTTTGATGTATTGGAAGCTAGTGGAATCACCATTCAAAGCATTGATGTATTCCCTTCAACAGCGCCGGGGGCAGCTTATAGTATACAACTGCTTAACAGCAGCGGCGTTGTGCTTCAGACGTACAGCGGGGTTACCACAGTGGCGGCAGGGCAAAGAGAAACAGCGCCTGTCAATTTTTCAGTTCCCTTTGGAACAGATTATCGTGTGAAGTTTGGAGTAAGCGGGGGATTTTACAGAAATACAACAGGAGCGACCTATCCTTACGTTATTCCTAATGTGATTTCCATTGACGGGAACAGTTTCACTGGCTATCCTCAATATTATTATTTCTTTTATAATTGGAAAATTGGCGGAGGCAACCTCTGTGCAAGTGCCCGAGTGCCAGATACGGTCTTTGTAACCGGCATTCCTGCCTGCGATGTAAGTGTGGAGACAATTTATACTCCCAATACCGGTATCGAACTTACCAACAGCGAACCTGTTACGGTACGTGTGAAAAATTATGGTACAAGCCCGGCGTTAAATGTTCCCATCCACTATGTAATCAATGGCGGCACTGTGGTAAATGATGTCATTCCGGGACCAATAGCCACTAACGACACCGTTTTATTCACTTTTGCCACTCCGGCCAACCTCTCTGCATTTGCCACCTATAATTTAACTGTTTACACTAATCTGTCCTGCGATGCCACATTGGTAAACGATACAGTACATAAAACAGTGATAAATAACCCTCTTGTTTATTGTACTTCCAACGCTACATCAACAAGTGATTGTGATATCAGTAACGTTACCGTCAGCAATCTTAATAATGGAATTGCTTTGCCGGTTTATTCCAATCCGACCTGTACCGCGACATACAGTAATTTTACCTCTCTGCCGCCTGCATTACTTATGGCCGGAATGAGTTACCCTATTTCAGTTTCCCAGTGTAATACAAGTACGACTTTCTGGGTATCTATGGTAAATGTATATCTTGATTATAACAGAAACGGCGTATTTGATCTGCCTGGTGAAAAAGTATTCTCCGCGCCAACATCATCAGCGGCAACAACTGTCAGCGGATCATTTACGATTCCTACAAGCGGTATTGTGACCAATCTTCCAATCAGAATGCGTGTCGTTCTTGATGAAAGTGATGTGGCTCCTGCCTGCGGAACATATTCCTGGGGCGAAACCGAAGATTATTCAGTTATTCTTTTACCGCAGATACCCCATGATGCAGGGGTAACCGCGTTTGTACAGCCCACCAGCCCTCAAAACGAAGGTGTTTCCACTCCTGTACAGGTAACTGTGAAGAACTACGGATTGGATCCCATCACCAATGCTTCCAACATGCTGGTTGTTTATTCTTATAACGGAGGCGCTCCACAGTCAATTACCTGGACCGGTGGTACTATTGCACCCTTAGCAACGGCTACAGTTACCCTGCCGAATATTACCGTACTTCCCAATGATCGTTCATTATGTGCATGGACGGTTCTTGCCGGTGATTCAAATACTATGAATGATACTACCTGTATGACATTACATGGGAATCCGCAAATTGATGCCGGAATCATTGCATTTGTTCAGCCGGGCGCCTCACTTAACCAGGGTGCAAATGCGACAGTACAGGTTACCCTGGAAAATTTTGGTGTAGATACCTTAACTTCCATGAACCTGGTTTATAAATTAAATGGTGTCATTCAGGCAACTCAGCTATGGACAGGCACCTTGTTGCCCGGTGCAAGCACCGACGTTACGTTTACCCAAACCTTTGTTGTGCCGATGGCTGCCTTTTCAATTTGTGCATACTCATCCATAGCAACGGATGCCAATCATGCTAACGATACTTTATGTATGAGCGCCTATGGTGTGTTTACAAGCACTTTACCGTACTATGATAACTTTGACGGGGCAACTATAAATTGGTTAGCAGGCCCGGTCAGCAGCGGATCGCTTTGGGAACTCGGAACGCCTAATTTTGGCGCGACCAACAGCGCTCACAGTGCGCCAAATGCATGGGATGTCAATTTAACAACAGCCTATACCAATAGTGCCACTACTTATTTATACACTCAGAACTTTGACTTTTCGACGGCTGTCAATGCCCGAATGAAGTTCTGGCTGAACTATAATGTTCAGGCAACTTACGATGGTTTAAGACTGGAATATACCACAGATGGCGGTACCACCTGGAATACCCTTGGTGTTTTGAATGATGTAAACGGGGTTAACTGGTATAATTCCGCATCTATTACCGCTAGTGGTTTACCAGGTTGGACCAACACTTCTTCGGGATGGAAACAAAGTGAATACAAACTGAATATCCTGAACAATGTTCCACTTGTGCGGTTCCGCTTTGTATTTAACAGTAATGCCTCCACTGTTGCAAGTGGTGCATCTGTTGATGACTTCTCAATTACCATTCCGGCTCCACTGGATGCAGGGGTTGAAGTTATTCACAAGCCGGTAGTGCAGACTCCTGGCGGTGCACTGACTAATGTAAAGGTACGTATCAGGAATTTCGGAAGCGATACCTTAACGAGTATACCTGTTTCATACAGGGTAGGATTGACCGGAATACCTGTAGTGCAAACATGGACAGGAACCTTATATCCGGATGATACCGCCACAGTAAATTTCACATCAGCATTAACACCACCAACAGGAATATTCGATCTGTATTCCTATACGGGATTGGCTGCTGATGGCGATCACCTCAATGATACAGCTAAAAATTGCATAACAGGCGTACCTACATACCCTGTTCCTTACAGCGATAACTTTGAAGGCCTTGTTACCTGGTTTAGCCCCGGAACCTTATGGGAATATGGTGTTCCGGCAGCAACTGTGATCAATTCAGCTTACAGCCCAACGCATGCCTGGGTAACTAACCTCGATGGAGACTATACAGACCTGGCAACAGAATACCTGTATACGCCATTATTTATGTTTACCGGTGTGGACAGCGCTTATCTCGAATTCCGCCATTGGTATGAAGCCGAATTATCCTGGGACGGTGGCACTGTTGAATATTCAATAGGTGGCGGCACATGGACGGTTCTGGGGACAACCTCAGATGTTAATGGCCTGAACTGGTACAATTCCACGGTTTCTACCATGCCAAGCTGGTCGGGAAGTTCCGGCGGGTACGTATATTCCAAATACCGCCTGGCATCTATCCCTGCCATAGTAAATGCAGTTTTGCCTGTTCAGTTCCGCTTTAAATTCCACTCCGATGGCGGTGGAACAGACGAGGGCTGGGCTATTGACAATTTTGCCATTACTGCTCCTCAGATACCGATTGATGCGGGCGTTTCCGCGATATTGTTGCCGAATGCCGCCACACAAACCGGTAGCCCGGTGACGGTAGAGGTAACGATCAAAAACTACGGCACCACCAGTTTGTCTTCAATACCTGTGAGGTATGTCATTAACGGTGGCGCCGTAACATCCGAGACATGGTCGGGAACACTGGCATCGGGTGCAACGACCAATTATACCTTTACCGCACCTTATACCTCTCCGGGTTCAACATACGAACTTTGTGCTTTTACCAAGGTAACCGGTGATACCTACACGTTCAACGATACGACATGCGGCTCCTTCAATACTACCGCGGCGCCTCATGATGTGGGTGTGGTAGCGATATTACAGCCTAATGACACAACCACGTACAACCAGGCGGATTCTGTGAAGGTGTTAATAAAGAATTTTGGTACAAGCCCTGAAACATCAATACCTGTGGTATATTTGAGGAATTCAGTGCAGATCGGCGCAGGAAGCTGGACTGGTGTGCTGAATGGAGGCGCTACGGTGCTTTATACTTTTGCCGTTCCTAGCATATCCCCGCAGGGCAATTATGTACTTTGTGCCAAAACCATGCTTGTCGGCGACAGCGACCCCGCAAACGATGATTCCTGTAGTTATTTGTATGGTATGACAGGAATAGAGACGTTTAATTATTCAGGATTTGTGCTGTATCAAAATGTTCCTAACCCTGCTGGTATTACTACGAGCATTGTATTTTATGTGCCGGTAGGTGATAAAGTGCGTTTTGAAATGTATGATGTACTGGGTAAGGCCATAAGAGTTGATGATATTGATGCGGTAAAAGGCGAAAACATGATAGAACTGAATGCGGCATCCATGTCCGAAGGCATCTATTTGTATTCGGTTAGCTATAAAGGTCACAAACTAACCAAGCGTATGGTGGTAACCAAATAAGCGGCTTACGCGATAAAATAGAAAAGGCAGCTACCGGCTGCCTTTTCTGTTTTTATCATCATTATAAATTTATAAAATGGAAATGCAATCCTTCAAAAATCACTTGCAAAAATTATGGGAGCAAATTTTATTAACAAATTTTAACTGAAAATTTAAAATTAATAATTTTTTTTTGTTTTTTAAACGTATATTTGCCATATTGTTATTTGAACTAAAAATCAAAAAAAATAAGTTATGAAAAAATTATTATTCTTACTTATGTTGCTATTAGCAACAACATTATCAAATGCGCAAACGACCATTTTTTTCGAAGACTTTGATCCGCCAAGCGGAGCAGATCTTGTAACTCCCAGCGGGGCTTCGAATTTTGCCATTAATACAAGGCTGCATTATTCGGGAACCCAGTGCGACTCGCTCAAGGCGCCGCTCAATGGTATTTCTTACCTGACCACCCAGTCCTTCAGTACAATGGGTTCGACTAACGTGATGTTGAAGTTTGCACATATTTGCAAAGTGGAAATTTTTGATACGGCAAAAGTTGAAATATCTGTAAACGGAGGCGCCTGGATAAAACTGACCACCCAATACGTCAATCCCGGCAATTCACAGTTTCTTAATCAGACTTACCGGTTCTGTGCTGCCACCTACCCGGTGGATTGGTGGGCCACTAACGATACCATTAAGCCACAACAGAGCTGGTGGAAATATGAAACCTTTGATATCTCGGCTCTTGCTGCAAACAGCAGTAATGTAAGGGTGCGCTTTACGTTGCGCGGAAATGTCAGCAATGATGTTTGCAGTGGTTGGTATCTTGATGACATTTTGGTTATCGGCGGCACCTCCGAATTGTTGCCACCAAAGATTACCATGAAAACTCCGATTATTCAGGATACTGTTTACAATACGGGGCCATTCAATATTTTTGCTTACATAAGAGATGCTTCAGGTATTGATACCGCCTATATCGTTTACAAACTGAACAATGGCGCCAACCAATATATTCCGATGACCTGGGTTTCCGACAGTACTTATACGGGAACGATTCCAAGTTATACTTATAATAACAGGATTGATTACCATATATATGCTGCTGATAATTCTTCTACGCATAATTTTGCGAATGGGCCGAACCAGTGGTTTTATATCAAACATGGGCCCAATACGGTTCAGATTGGAACAGGCACCTCGACACAAACATATCCGTTTTATATGAATTGGGGATATACAAGAAGTGCTTCCATATATCAGAGTTCTGAAATAAATGCTAATGGCCAGATACTTTCTCTTGAATGGTATGTTTCCACAGCGGCGGCAACAAACTGTCCGATAAAAATTTATCTGAAAACAACAACTTCGTCAACTTTTGCTTCCGGATCTACATGGGCAAGCCTTATTTCGGGGGCAACATTAGTTTATGATAATACAAACAGTTTCTCTACAGTAGGTTGGAAATTGATCACATTGACAACGCCATTCAACTATTCATCAGGAAACCTGATGGTGCTGTGTGAGGCGAATTACGGAGGAACCGGAATTTCAACATATCCTTCTTTTCAATATACCTCGACTACTCCAAACTATGCACATCAGTACCTGTATGCTGATAACACCCCCCCTACAGGAACTGCAACAACAAGTTATAACAGGCCCAATATTAAGATATCATTTCCTCCCAATAATAACACCCAGGATGCCGGTGTAAGTCAGATTGTGGCACCTACCGGAGTTATTCTGGCAGGAGTAAACTCTCCGGTGACCATCAGTATAAAAAATTATGCGATCGACTCATTAAAAAAAGTGACCATTGCGTGGAAACTCGACGGAGTGTTGCAGGCACCTTCTTATACTTGGAACGGTGCGCTTTTGCAGGATATGATCTCTTCAAATTTCAGCATTGGCACTATTAATGTTGCTCCCGGCCCGCATATAATAAAAGTATGGACAGAACTACCTAACGACAGCACGGATCAGAATCATACGAATGATACGATTATCGCATCATTTTATGCCTGCACGACAATCCTGAACGGTCCTTATACCATAGGGCCTTCCGGCGCAGATTTTCCAACCTTTGCAGCCGCTCTCGCAGCAATGCAAAATTGCGGAATCAGTGGTCCGGTTACTTTTAACGTTCAATCGGGAATATATACCGAACAATTAAGCATCCCTGAAATACCAGGTACTTCTGCCACAAATACGATCACATTCCAGTCACTGTCCGGGGTTAATACGGATGTTGTCCTTCAATTTGTGACAAATACGACACTCAATTACGTCGTGCAGCTTAACGGTGCAGATCATTTCAGGTTTAAGAACATGACCCTGCAAAGTACGGCAACTACAGCCTTTACCCGTGTGGTTGAACTGACCGGAAACGCGGTCGACAATCAGTTTGACGGAAATATTATTTCAGGGCCGGTGGCTACAGCCTTATCTGTAAATACTGCCTTGGTATATTCCACCAGCGGAACTACCTCCCTTGATTCATTGGCCGTATTTAATAATAATACGTTTACCAATGGCTCATACGGCGTGTATTTATACGGAGCCAGTACTTCGGTACTTGAGAATAAAACAACTATTACCAACAATACGTTCAATAATCAGTATGGCCGGGCTATTCATTTATATTATCAAAGCGCTTCAACGATAAGCGGCAATATTATTAACGGACATGCCACCAATACATCCTATTACGGAATATATGCCGGTTATTGCGATAACGACCTTAAGATTTTAAAGAACAAAATCATTGTTCCGGTCGGTACTTATGGTATTTATTTGTATTATTGTGACGGAACAACCATCAAAAAAGGATTGGTTGCCAATAATTTTATTCAGGTAGGCGGCACTATAGCAACATACGGTATATATGCCAACTATTCCACTTTTCAGGATTTTTATTATAACAGTGTAAACATTACCTCAACAAATACCACCGCAAGAGCTTTTCATATTACGTCAGGATGTGCTCCTATAGTTTTGAAAAACAATATTCTTGCAAATAACGGAGGCGGTTATTCTATATATTCTTCAATGACCACCGGCGTAACATCGAACAATAATGATTTGTTTACAACTGGTGCTACTCTTGGATATTGGGCTGCTGCCACGGCAAACCTTGCTGCATGGCAGGCAGCGTCCTTGCAGGATGCAAACTCCGTTTCAGCCAATCCGCAGTTTGTTTCTTCAACCAACCTTCATACTTATAGTCCCGTCATCAATAGCCTTGCAACTCCAATAGCCGGTATTACAGATGATATTGACGGAGATGTCAGAGATTCTTTTACTCCCGATATGGGCGCGGACGAACGTGCCCCCTATGCCGATGACCTTGGGGTTTTGAGCGTCGTTGCTCCTGCTCAGGTTTCCTGTGGCTTGACCAATGCTGAAAACGTTACCATCCGGATTAAGAACTATGGCTTAAACACGATCACCTCAGCCAATGTTTATTTTGTGCTGAACAACGGCACACCTGTTCAGGGAGTATTTTCAGGAAGCCTGGCCGCCGACTCCTCAATCAACTTCACCTTCCCATCTACAGTTAACCTTTCTGCCATTGGCGCTTACAATTTTAAATTTTATGTTGCCATGGCCGGCGATATGTTCCTGATGAATGACACCCTTTCGAACTATTCTGTTGCCAACGGCTGGGATTTTTATACTTCCGAATATAACATGGGCTTTGAACCGGCCAATGATATGAGCAGTTGGTCCATAGTTAATTCTGACTTAGGCGCCTATAAATGGGTGATGCCCTATACAAGTGGTACCTATGCACATTCCGGAACTAATTCTGCACAATTCTTAAATAATACGACTAATACCGGAGAGGACTGGTTGTTTTCAAGATGTTTCAATCTGGAAGCCGGTAAAACATATTCTTTGAGCTTCTGGTACCGGGCTGATATTGCCACTACTCCACAGACGATCACGCTGAAATATGGTAATGCGCCAACCAGCGCGGCGATGACCACTACCATTACCACTCTCACGGGTTTTACAAATATTGTCTATCAGAAATCGACAAGTCAGTTTACGGCTCCTGCTAACGGCGTATATTATTTCGGTTGGTCCGGTACTGTTGGTGTAACCAATAATGCATATATTGACGACATCAATCTTAAGCTATTGCCCAACCAGGAAGCCGCTGTGGTTTCAATGTCTTCACCTGTGGAAGGTTGTGGCCTCGGTAATGAAACTGTTACCATGCAAATTTATAATCCGGGAGGCCAGTTGATAAACGGGAACCTGACAGCATATTACAAGATTCTTGGTGGCGGCTCTACAGTAACACAAGCCGTCACACAGCAGATTCCGGTGGGAGATACGATTGATTTTACTTTTACCACACCTGCCAATTTGTATACTTCAAATGTTGATTCTACATTCAGTATCAAGGCATGGGTTGTCCTGACAGGCGATCCAATACAGGTAAATGATACTATTATCTATGACGTTCTTTCGAAGTTTGTACCTTCTGATCCGATCGTTGTCAGTGATACTGTTGGTTTTGGAGGAATAGCTACCTTGTCGGCAAGTTCAACAGGGCCTCTTTATTGGTATTCTGTTCCAACCGGTGGATCACCAATTGGAACGGGCCCCACTTTTACGACTCCGAATCTCAACGTAACCACTCCATATTATGTACAAGCCTCGTCCGGTATGGCAGGGGATTCATTAAGTACTATTTTTACAGGAGGTAACGGTTGCAACAATGGAAATATGTTTGACCTACAGCCCCTGTCAACAAGTTTAACCATTACAGGTTTTAGTATTAGCCCGTATACGACAGGTGCACTTCCTGTTAGTGTTTATTATAAAACAGGTACTTATGTTGGATCTGAGACAACTGCTGCAAACTGGACTCTGTTAGGGACATATAACCTGACCAGTCCCGGAGCCGGTATTCAAACATATCTTGATGTTACTGACTTTACCATTCCTGCTGGGCAGCCAACAGGAATTTATCTCGACTATAATGCCTCCTATACGACAATGAGCACCATTACAACCTATAGCAGCGCTGAACTGCAATTAACAGCAGGAGCAGGGCTGTGCAGCGCTTTTGGTGGTGTGAATACGCCAAGAGTTTTCAATGGGAAAGTATATTATGGAACAGGAGGGTGTGTAAGTGCACGTGTGTCCGATACAGCTTATGTCATGTTATTTCCTTATGATGCTGATGCCGTTTCAATAACCGAACCTGTTAATGGATGCAGCGGTAGCCCTGAACACGTAAGCATGAGGATCAGAAACAACGGATCCAATACCATAAGTGGCGGATTGATAGCAAAATATTCTATTAATGGCAACACTCCTGTTGCCGAACCTGTTACAAATTCAATTTTACCTGGCGACACACTTGATTTTACATTTGCTACTACCTTTAGCGCAGGATTAACATTTACGAATCCCGATTCCGTTTACAATATTGTGGCTTATACGGAATTAACCGGCGACAATTACCATGACAATGACACAGCGTTTACTTCGGTAACTTTAGCCTATGTGCCGCCTGCGCCAATATTAATTAGTGATACAATACCGTATGGTGGCATTGCAACCTTGCATGGTATATCTTCCGATTCCATTTTCTGGTATGATGTTCCTGCAGGCGGACTACCCTTAGCCATAGGTTCTAATTTTAACACACCGAACTTGTTTGTTACTACTGTGTATTATGCAGAAGCAAGGGCCTCAGGAGGAACAACCACCTGGACTTTTGACACCGGCCTTGACGGATGGATAGCAAGTTCACCCTGCAGTTCGCCTGTTACCTGGGCCTGGTCATCCGATGGTGGAAACGGTACTGTTTTTGCCGTTGATCATACCACTAATTCCTCACAGTTGCTTATTTCTCCGGCAGTTAACGTGAATGGTGCATCTACCATGGATCTTAGCTATACACACCGTTATGCCACAGAAGCAGGCTGGGACCATGGATTTGTTGCCTATCGCCTGGATGGCGGCTCCTGGGTACAATTTGTACCTACGGTGGGATCTTATAATACTAGTGACAGTCAATACGGTGAACCCCTATGGAATTCATGCAGTTCTTCTCCCAACATGCCATTATATGATGGAACATTGGCCTATGCAACACACAGCGGCCCAATCAATACGGCAGGTGCCAACCTTTTGGAAATTGCATTTGTATTTACAACCGACGCTTCGGGTGGAGTTGATGGCTGGTATCTTGATGAAGTTACCGTTGACGGAGGTGTTGGTGGCTGTGCTAGCGCCCGTGTTCCTGATACTGCTTATGTGGTATTAATGCCTTATGAGGCGTCTGTGGTTTCCATGCCGACGCCTGTTGATCAGTGTACCGACGGTTCTGAAAATGTCACGATTAGGATCAGAAATAACGGATCCAATACTATTAATGGCGGTTTAACGGCAAAATATTCAGTAAATGGCAGCGCTCCGGTAGCGGAACCTGTTACGAATACTATTTTACCTGGCGATACCCTGACCTATACTTTTACTACTCCGCTAACTGCAGTTTTGACTCCTGCAAATCAGGACTCTACATTCAATATTACATCTTATATCGAATTAACAGGAGACATATACACTATTAATGACACTTTAAATAAGTCTGTTACTTTATTGTATATCCCGCCAACACCTGTTGTTTCGAATATTACAATACCTTATGGCACAAGCGGCACTTTAACGGCAACTGCTGCCGATTCAGTTTACTGGTTTGATGCGGCTGTGGGAGGGTCACAATTGGATGTAGGATCAAGCTTTACCACTCCTGTTTTGTTTGGAACTACGGTTTATTATGCTGAAACAAGAGCAGGCAGCGGTGGCAGTCCGTTGAAAATCACAGAAATTAGCATTGGCGACCCTGATGCCATTGAAATTCAAAACACCTCTTCAAGCCCATTTGATGCTACCGGTTATGTTGTAGCTGTCAGTGACGATTATTCATTAATAAACGAAGTGAATCCTAACGTTTGGTCATTGGGACCCATGACCGGTAATCAGGTTTTGGTAAAGGATGATAATTCATCTGGCACGCAATATTGGGGGAGTAATTTGTTTTGGAATCCGGGCGCTTATCCTACCTATACCGGTTGGGCAATGATTATTGACAATCTTGGCAATATTGTTGATTTTGTTTCCTGGGGATGGCCGTCAACCAGTATTCAGTCTTTATCAGCGACTATCAGCGGATTTCCGGTTACTGTTGGTTCTGCCTGGAATGGTGATGGTGTAAGTAGTTTTTCAAATGATTTTATTATCAGGACAAACAATGATATTGATGCGGCTTCTGATTGGGCAAACTTAACTTCTGGTTCCATAGGTACAGCCAACCCGGGAATGACAACTAATTTTGTGTCTGGATCAGGCTGTGCAAGCGTCAGAGTGCCCGATACTGTCTTTGTAACTGGCGTCCCTGCCTGCGATGTAAGTGTTGAGACGATTCATACACCTAATTCCGGTATCGAACTTACCAACAGCGAAGCGGTTACGGTACGTGTAAAGAATTACGGTACCAGTCCGGCAGTAAATGTTCCGATCCACTATGTGGTCAATGGCGGCACTGTGGTAAATGATGTCATTCCGGGGCCAATAGCTACGAACGACATGGCCTTATTCACTTTCGCCACTCCTGCCGACCTGTCAGCTTTTACCACCTATAATTTAACTGTTTATACTAATTTGTCCTGCGATGCCACATTGGTAAATGATACTGCTTATGAAACCATTGTAAACAACCCGCTGACATATTGTACCTCGATCCCATCATATACCTCTGATGAGGAAATTTTCAGCGTGACGGTTAATGGAGCTACAAACGCCTACGATTGCTCAACAGTTGCCCCGGGGCCTGGCTCAATCCTTAACAGGTATTCTAATTTTATGACACTGCCTCCGTTAACAACAGTAGCACAGGGAGCCACCTATTCATTTACCATTCTTGAAGATGAATGTGACGGTCCAACTTATTATTCAAACGGATGTGCGATCTGGATTGACTATAACCATGATGGTGATTTTGCCGATGCCGGTGAGCAAGTATATGTTGAAAACACAACGACAGCGGGTCCGAGAACAATCACTGGTACTTTTACTGTTCCTGTAGGAGGTTTTAGCGGAGTTACCGGAATGCGTATTATCGTTGCCGAAAGTAATTCGGGTGCCAGTCTGCAACCTTGTATGACATATTATTATGGAGAAACAGAAGATTACCGCATCCGCATTTTGCCTCAGATTCCTCACGATGCCGGGGTTACAGCATTTGTTCAACCGACAAGTCCGCAAAACGAAGGTATTTCTGCCCCGGTTCAGGTAACTGTGAAAAACTACGGATTGGATCCCATCACCAATGCTTCCAACATGTTGGTTGCTTATTCTTATAACGGAGGCGCACCACAGTCGATCACATGGGCCGGCGGCAACATCGCACCTTCAGCCACTGCTACCGCAACCTTGCCGAACCTGACCGTTCTTGCCAATCCACAGTCATTATGTGCATGGACTGTTCTTGCCGGTGATTCAAACATAATGAATGATACTAGCTGTATGACCCTGGCCGGGACACCGCAGATTGATGCCGGCATCACAGCTTTCATACAGCCTGCCGCATCACTTGCACAGGGAGCCAATGAAACAGTACAGGTTACATTGACGAATTTCGGCGCTGATACTTTAACATCCATGAACCTGGTTTATACAGTAAATGGTGTGATCCAGGCAACTCAGCCATGGACAGGAACCTTGTTACCCGGTACAACTACTAACGTAACATTTACCCAGACTTTTGTAGTACCGGCGGCCTCATTCTCCATTTGTGCCTACTCATCATTAGCAACCGATGCCAATCATACGAACGATACCCTATGTATGAGTTCTTACGGCGTATTTACAAGCACGTTGCCCTATTATGATAATTTTGACGGTGCGACTTCCTATTGGCAGGCAGGCCCTGCTAGTGCAGGAACAGTATGGGAACTGGGAACACCAACCTTTGGGAACACCAACAGTGCTCACAGTGCGCCAAATGCCTGGGACGTTAATTTGTCTGCTAATTATACGCCTTTAGTAACGACATACCTTTATACTCAGAATTTTGACTTTTCGACAGCAGTAAATGCAAAAATGAAATTCTGGTATAATGTTGATGTTGAAACAGGTTATGATGGTCTTACCTTACAATATACAACAGACGGGACCACATGGCAGACCTTAGGATATGTCGCCGATACGAATGGTACAAACTGGTATACAACTACTACCGGGGGCCTTCCTTCATGGGTTAATTCGGCCGGATGGAAAAAGGCTGAGTACAAGTTGTCGGCATTTAACAACGTTCCGTTAGTAAGATTCCGGTTCGTATTCCATTCCGATGGTTCCAATCAATATAGCGGCGCTTCTGTTGATGACTTTGCCATCACCATTCCCTATCCGCAGGATGCCGGCGTTGAGTATATTCACAAGCCGATAGTGCAGACACCGGCAGGCTCGCTGACAAACGTCAAGGTTCGTATCAGGAATTTTGGAAGCGATACCTTAACCAGCATACCTGTTTCATACCGGATGGGGTTGACCGGAACCCCTGTTACACAAACATGGACTGGAACCCTTAATCCCAATGATACCGCCACTGTGAATTTTACGACGGCACTCACAGCACCCTCCGGCCTGTTCCATCTGTATTCCTATACGGGCTTAGTTGCCGACGGCGACCACTTCAACGACACGACAATCAATCATGTTACAGGCGTGTCCACGTACCCTGTTCCTTACAGTAATGACTTTGAAGGCCTTGTTACCTGGTTTAGCCCTGGAACGTTATGGGAATATGGTGTCCCTGCCGCTCCTGTGATCGATTCAGCCTACAGTCCTACCCATGCCTGGGTAACCAACCTCGACGGTGACTATCCGGATGCGGCAACGGAATACCTGTATACGCCCTTATTCCTGTTTACCACTGTGGACAGCGCTTATCTGGAATTCTACCACTGGTATGAAACCGAAACCAACTACGACGGCGGCACCGTGGAATATTCAATAGGCGGCGGCACATGGACGGTACTGGGGACGACGTCAGATGCTAATGGCGTGAATTGGTACAATTCAACCGCGATGACCATGCCAAGCTGGTCGGGAAGTTCAGGTGGATACGTACATTCCAGGTACCGTCTGACAGCTGTACCCGCTATTGTAAATGCAGTGTTGCCTGTTCAGTTCCGCTTTAAGTTCCACTCAGAGGGCGGCGGTACCGATGAGGGCTGGGCTATTGACAATTTTGCCATTACTGTTCCTCAGATACCGATTGATGCGGGCGTTTCCGCCATATTGTTACCGAATGCCGCCACACAAACCGGCAGCCCGGTAACGGTACAGGTAACGATCAAAAACTACGGAACCAACAGTTTGTCTTCAATACCAGTGAGGTATGTCATTAACGGAGGCGCTGTTACATCTGAGACCTGGTCAGGTACGCTGGCTTCGGGCGCAACAACCAATTATACATTTACCACACCCTATACCTCTCCGGGTTCCACATATGAACTTTGTGCTTTCACCAGATTGACAGGAGATATTTATACATTTAACGATACAACTTGCGGCACATTCACTACTACTGCGGCACCTCACGATGTGGGTGTAGTTGCGATCTTAGAGCCTTCAGATACGACCATATACAACCATGCGGATTCTGTGAAGATATTGATAAAGAATTTTGGGACAAGTCCTGAAACAACAATACCTGTGGTATTTTTACGGAATTCTGTACAGATTGGTGCAGGAAACTGGACCGGCGTTCTGAATGGCGGTGCTACAGTAGTTTATAAATTTAACACACTTAACGTGTCGCCGCAGGGCAATTATGTACTTTGTGCCAAGACCATGCTTACCGGCGACAGCGACCCCGCAAACGATGATTCGTGCAGTTATCTGTATGGCATGACAGGAATAGCAACGTATGATTATTCGGGATTTGTATTGTATCAAAATGTTCCTAACCCTGCCGGTAATAATACGAGCATCGTATTTTATGTGCCGGTAAGTGATAAAGTGCGTTTTGAAATGTATGACGTACTGGGTAAGGCCATCCGGGTAGAAGATATCGATGCGGTGAAGGGCGAAAACCTGATAGAACTCAATGCGGCATCCATGTCCGAAGGTATCTATTTGTATTCGGTTAGCTATAAAGGCCAGAAACAAACCAAACGTATGGTGGTTACCAAATAACCAACTTACTTAAAAACAGAAAAGGCAGCCACCGGCTGCCTTTTCTGTTTTAAATGAGGCTGTCTCAAAAATAGCCTTTGCTGAAAATCATCATTACCCCGCCCCTGAAGGGTGT
>CAZMPB010000006.1:20269-22648 GCA_964567775.1 uncultured Bacteroidales bacterium | reverse complement strand
TTAGGGAAGGGGACAGAAGGCGGTGAAAATCATTTAAAGAATGTTTTGAGACACCCTCTTTTCTGTTTAAATGGTTCTGTTTTATTTTTTCTGGTCAACATCTTTCATCGAAAGCTGTATTCTTTTCCGGTCAGCGTCAACACTCACAACTTTTACTTTAACTTTCTGGTTTAGTTTGACTACTTCATTAGGATTTGAAATAAAACGGTTGGCCATCTGGCTGATATGCACCAGCCCGTCCTGGTGAACTCCGATATCGACAAAAGCACCGAATGCCGTGATATTGGTAACTATTCCGGGTAATTCCATACCTGGCAGCAGGTCTTTGATGTCGTGAACGTTTTTGTCAAATTCGAAGAAATCAAATTTCTGCCGGGGATCACGTCCGGGCTTTGCCAGTTCCTGCATAATATCATTTAACGTGGGCAGGCCGGCTTTTTCGGTAACAAAATCCTGTAAAATGATTTTCTTCCTGAGATTTTCGTCTTTCATCAGTTCCATTATCGTGCAATCGAGTTTTTGTGCCATTTTATTCACGATATCGTAGCTTTCGGGGTGCACGGCACTGCTGTCAAGCGGGTTTGCCGCATTGGCGATCCTTAAAAAGCCTGCGGCCTGTTCAAAAGCTTTTTCTCCAAAACGCGGAACTTTTTTTAATCCGTTGCGTGAATCAAAAGAACCGTTTTTATCCCTATACCCGACAATATTTTTTGCCAGTACAGGGCCGACGCCGGAAACATAGGTCAGCAGTTCCTTACTGGCCGTGTTCAGATCAACACCAACGGAATTGACGCAGCTTACCACGACATCTTCAAGGCTTTTTTGCAGGGCATTCTGGTTTACATCGTGCTGATACTGGCCAACGCCTATTGATTTCGGGTCAATCTTCACCAGTTCTGCCAATGGATCCATCAAACGGCGTCCTATAGAAACGCTTCCCCTTACGGTTACATCATAATCGGGGAATTCTTCGCGGGCGACCGGAGAGGCCGAATAAACAGAAGCTCCGCTTTCATTGACCACGATGGCAAGTACGTCTTTTTTGAACTGTATCCGCCGGACAAAATTTTCGGTTTCGCGGCCGGCGGTACCGTTGCCAATGGCAATGGCTTCCACTTTATAGGCATCCACCAGGTTTTCGATCTTATTGATCGCCTGTTTTATCTCATTTTGAGGCGGGTGGGGGTAGATGGTTTCGTTATGAAGCAGCCTTCCATTCTTATCAAGCACTACTACTTTGCATCCTGTACGGAAACCCGGGTCGATGGCCAGTATGGTTTTCTGGCCGAGCGGTGGTGCTAACAGCAACTGTTTGAGGTTTCCGGCAAACACCCTGATGGCTTCATTATCTGCACGTTCCTTGGCAAGCTGTCTCATTTCAGTCTCCATGGAAGGCTGTAAAAGCCGTTTGTAGGAATCAGCGATGGTGTCTTTTACAAGATCTGCTGCATGGTTTCTGGCTTTTATGATTTGCCGGACGATGATCTCAAGAGCGGTTTCGACCGGTGGTTCAATCGAAATTTTCAGAAAACCTTCCGCTTCCCCGCGGAACATGGCTAAAACACGGTGGGATGGCGCTTTTACAAGCGGTTCGTTCATCTCGTAATACATTTCATAGTTGCGACCCTCTATCTCTTTGCCTTTGACAACTTTTGATGTAATTACAGATTCTTTTTCAAACAGTATTCTGATACGTGAACGTACCTGCTGATTCTCGTTGATCCATTCTGCAATAATGTCGCAAGCCCCGGCAATAGCTTCTTCCGTGCTGTGCACCCCTTTTTCTTTATCAACAAATTCAGCAGCTTTTAACTCAATGTCAATAGTGCCCTGGGACATTATGATGCTTGCAAGAGGTTCAAGCCCTTTTGCCTTGGCAATGGTTGAGCGCGTTTTTCGTTTTGGCTTATAGGGCAGGTAAAGGTCTTCCAGTTCGGACATGGTAGCCGCTGCAAGTATTGATTTTTCGAGTTCCGGGGTGAGTTTTTCCTGCTCTTTTATGGATTCTAAAATACTTTCACGGCGTTTGTCCAATTCAACCAGTTGAATGTTCCTGTCGCGGATATTTCCGATTTCCACTTCATCCAGCGAGCCGGTAAGTTCCTTACGATAGCGGGCAATAAAAGGTATGGTGGCGCTGTTGTTCAGCAGGTATATGGTGTTTTCTACCTGGCGTGACTGCAATCCAAGTTCTTTCGCTATTTTATCAACATGATTCATAAAAAAGTGTTTGTGTTCAAAGATAAAAAAAGAATAATGAAATCAGTCCTGTCCGGAAAAAAATTTATAAGTGCTTGCCGAATATTAATAAAAGCCTGAGTTTGGTTTAAGAATATTATTTTTTACTCCGTTAGGAGTTAAATATCAATAGAAAAGAAA
>CAZMPB010000006.1:0-20259 GCA_964567775.1 uncultured Bacteroidales bacterium | reverse complement strand
TTGTCTTTCTATTGATATTAATTGCCTAAGGCAAATATTGACAGACTAATAATTAGTAATTTGACAAAATATCAATGATTTATTTATCCCGAACTCAGGTTAAAAAGAATTTTCAATTTCAATATTTATTACGAAGTATCATTAACTTTGTGTCAGTATGATGCACTATGGCTATATACATAAAAATTTGTTTTAATAATTTGCGGGGATGAAGTGTAAACTGTTTCTGACCTTTGACCACGAGCTTCCCCTGGGAGGGGTAAAAACTTCGTATAAAGAAGCATTGTTCGCCCCGACTGATAAGTTGCTGGGACTTGCTGACGAGTTGAAGGTTCCGGTTACCTTGTTTAGCGATGTGCTTGGTGCTTACAGGTTTAGTGAATGGGATAAAGATAATTTTTTTTATCCCTATGAAGACCAGTTGCATAAAGCCTTGTGTAAAGATCACGATGTGCAGCTTCATTTACACCCTCACTGGCTGACATCTGATTTTGACGGGATTACTTATATACCTTCAAAAGATTTCAAACTATCTGATTTTAGTACTCATCCCGAATGGAAGATCGCCAAAATTATTGAACATGGGGTCAGATTTCTGACAGAAATTTGTTCTGTCCCGCTTAACGATTATAAATGCCTGGCTTTTCGCGCAGGTGGCTACAATATTGAGCCTGGCAGCGCTGAGATCTTTCAGAATCTTATCGGTCAGGGAATCCTTTTCGACAGTTCCATTTGTAAAAATTACCGTTTTAGTTCAGCATTATCAGATGTTGATTTTGCAGAAATGCCTAAGGCTCCGAACTGGTTTATCGGCACTGAAGGCCATTTCAGAAATGAAGCAAATACAGGTGTTCTGGAAATTCCCATTGCAGGAAAGCCTAAAACGATCTTTGAAATCCCCACACGTTTAAAATTGAAGAAATACGCTTCGCAGGCTCCTTTAAATCATGGTTTTCAGATCCATGAGGGGAAACCCGCCGGACTGAAAAACCGGATATATCAGTTGTTTTCAAGCCGTTTGCTGAGCTTTGATAACTATACTTATTCAGTTTCATATCTGATGAGAATTTTAGATTACAATCTGCATCAATACCGGCATTACGATGAGGTCATGCTATGCGCCATCGGGCATCCTAAAACCATGGGTGAATATTCAATGCAAATGTTCAGAGATTTTGTGAACCAAGTCAGGGATAAATATCAGGACCAGGTGCAGTTCTATACTTACAGGAAGCTATTTGCGGAACAAAAAAACCAATAATGGCGATTATTATTGGAAGAATTCCGCTGCTATTTCTTATTAGTAATTTTAACCAATTCGATAAAAAGCTCCTTCCATCCTTTATATTTTCCGGTATTGCTGAATGTCCGGTCGTGCCAGATACTGATCAGCGTCCCGTTCACATTTTTCACTTCCCCGATAATATTCTTAATATGCTGAAATGCCTCGTCAGGGCTGATATTCATGTAATCGTACATGGCTGAATCCATGATACAAAACGGGAATATTTTCAGGCCGGTAACAGCTTCATTTGCCAGATCATAAAAATAAAAAGGAGTACAAATGCCGGCTCTGAATCCCAGGTGTGACTGATACCCCATGGAATAATCTTCTGTAATATCTGATTCGATAAGGTTTTGATATGTGGAAGGAAAGGTGATTTTTAAAAAATGCTGACGACTTTTAATGATTGGCAATTGTGCGATTTCCCTCAAATTTTGTATTTCATTTTTCAAAAGACCGGGATTTACATTTGAATAATATGAAGGATGAATTCCAATCTGTGCGTATTGTTTTATAGAATCTATAAGGGTTTTGTATGCTTTGCTTTTTGGAGAAACTGCGCCGTCAAAAGCTGTTTTTTTTGCGAAAAGTAAAAAATAAATTATCGGAAAGCCGTATTTTTCCTGGATTTTACGATGAAAATCATATTGGTCGAACGGGTCATTTATTTTGCCTGATAGAACATTTATCCGCTCCGCTATTTTGTGAAAATCAAACTTCAACAGCGATTTTACAGCACCTCCGGCATTTCTAAAGAAACTTTTTCCTTTGTAGCAATAGACATTGTCAAGGTCAAAAGTTGAAATATATTCATAGTTCACCATATGGACAACAAGGCCGGGGAAACGTTCCTGCAGCAATTGTTTGAGCAATCCGGCCCAAATGTTCACTATTGGTTTGTGCAGGAAGTCGTTTTTATATGAAAGGCTATCCTCAGCCTTGAACCGGTCATGCTTATCGTGTTCAAAGGGCAGGTATTCTTCGTAACGGGTAACCAGATAAAATGATGCGGCAAACAGATCAAACGGTATATCGGAGCGCCCCGAAGTTTTAAAAAATATTTTAGCGCCGTTCCATTCGCTAACCAGAAATGTTTTTGGTACTATATTCTTTTCGGATAGCAGGCCGGACGATTCAATAAAAAATTCGTTAGCTATTCTGTCGGGGGAATAATTTAATTTGGGGCCGGGGAAGTTTTTAAATTCTACTATGTCCGCGGAAATACCATAATCCAGTCTTAAAATGTCTTTAAAAATCAGGTCAAAGGCATAATTAATCCTGGGCGTGATCTGTTGGCTATATACCAGAAGCATTGCTGATTTTCTCGTTTAAGGGCGTGAAGAAATGAATTTTTTTCAGGATAATTTTTGCGATGTCTTTCAGGAAAAGCAGAAAGCCGAATCTTGCGATGTTCCGGGCCTTATTATGGCGGATATCATTAATAATTATTGAAAAAGTGCTATCATCTAATGGAATGATCCTGAACATACTTTTATTTATCGTAATGTCTTTGAAAACGCCATGCTCCTTAAAAATATTTTCCAGGCGATGAAAAACCATTTCGATGCCCGGATATTTTTTATACAAAAAATATTTTTTCGTTGAGGTGTCACCCGCTTCGTCGGTATATACAATCCTGTAGCTTTTCATACGGCGGTATTTTACCCGTTCCGTTTCTTCGATGTAATGTGTAAAAGTAAAAGAGCCCCATATGTCAATGTCGACGCATAACATTTTTGCTTTATGCTGATGCATGAACGCAAAGGGCGAATCTGCGCCAAAAGAGCTTTTGTTATTCAGGCTGCAGAGCTGTTCTGCATATTTTCCCCATACCATAAAAGAGTGTAATGGATGTTTTGTTCGCCTGAAGTCGGGTCGTTCCAAAGCCACTACCGACAAGGCTCCGCAAAGGAAGGGTTTAGTTTTTTTGATATTGAATTTATCACCCGATTCAAGCAGGAAATTGTATGCTGGGAATAACAGCGTACCCTGCGGGCCTAGTTTGCTCCTGATACTGTCAATGAAAGCATCCGGATTAAAACTGCCTTCCGACCTGATAGCCTGATAGCTTAATCGTGAAATATCTGATGCAATCAACAAAATATCCCCTTCATGGATATCCAGTTTTTCTGCAATCTTTGTGTATGGAATATATTTTTCCACAATTAATTATTGGGGTTTAAACAGTCTTTTCTGAACTGAAAGCTCTCTTTGTTGTATCCGTGTTTTTCCCAAAAAGAAATTGCATTTTCATTTTTAAATATGACCTGCAATTCAATAGAATGCACCTCTTTGCTTATAAACCAGTTTTCTATGGCTTGAACCAGAAAATTGCCGATACCTTTTTTGCGGATCTCCTGTTTAACGTACGTTTCAGCGATCACACCGGTCTTTAGTGATCCCATGTAGTCTTTTGTAAAGCTGAAATAACCATAAATAAAACCAACAACTTCTTCTTCTTCAACGGCAACAAATAGTACATTCATTCTATTCAGCGTTGGTAGGATTGAATTCATCCAAAGTTCTTCGCCGTTTTTTATCAGGGAAATGGTCAGGCCTTTTTGTGAATAATAATCATACATCTCCACAAACAGTTTTTTAACCTGCGAAATCAGTCCTGTGTCTTTTTCAGTAAGGGATTTTATGATAACGCCGTTCATTTTATTTGTTTTGAGATAACATTGATCAATCCTGAAATGTTAGTGAAATCAGGGTCTTGAAAGGCTTCCTCAAAATCAACTTCTATGTTGTATTTTTTTTCGATTTGTGCCACCAGATTTACAAATGCCAATGAGTCTAATAATCCTGTTTTAGTCAGGCTGAAATCATCCGGCATTTCGTCCTCCGACAGGCCCACCCTGTTCATTTTGTCGGTTAACTGCGTAATAATAAAACGATATATTTCTTTTTCTTTTGTTTCCATTAAAGACTTAGTGTTTCGTATTTTTTTATCAGTTTGTTCCTGTCAATTTTTCCATTATTGTTCAAAGGAATTTCATCAATGAAAATAATCTTTTCAGGTAGCATATAGTGAGGTAAAATTTCTTTGCAATGATTCAGTATATCCACTTCATTTTTTTTATTTCCTTTATCGGGAGAACTGATAAATGCAACTAATATGTTTGTCCCGCTGGCCTGATCTGGTATGGAGACAGTCGCGACAACGGACGTACTGAAAAAACTGCTGATGGCATGATCTATCTCAATTAAATTGACCCGATAACCTTTAATTTTTACTTCGCTGTCTGCTCTTCCGAAAAAATACAGGCAATCATTTTCATCGGCCATCACCCGGTCGCCTGTTCTGTACCAACTGTTTTCGGAATGGTTGGGGATTTTAATAAAAGATCTTTTATCGTTTTCGGGGCTGTGATAATAGCCCCGGCATACCTGTGATCCGCTCAGACAAAGTTCTCCGATCCTGCCTTTTTCTACAGGCTCAAAATGATCATCTACGATGCAATATTTTTGGGTTTCAAAAACTTTGCCCAAAGGAACAATGCCATTAATGCAATTATTTTCCTGTATGTTTTTGTTCCATTGGTAATGGGCAATGGCAACAGTGGTCTCGGTAGGTCCGTAAAGGTTTATCACGACAGAGCCAGGAGCTGTCGCCTGCCATATTTCAGCTGTTGATGCAGGTAAGGCTTCTCCGCAAAACATACTGTATCGGAGCGAAGGAAACGCGTTCGGCTTAAGTAATCTCATTTTTGAAAAAAGCAGCGAAGCCGAAGGAACAAAAAGCCATACGGTAAGTTCTTTTTCTTTTATGAATCTGGGCGTTGCCGCAAGGGTGTTGTCTTTGGGTGCACACAGGCATCCGCCGGCCTTCCAGCATAAGAATATATCCTGTACGCTCAAATCAAAAGTCAGGTCAGATACCTGGTAGAATTTGTCGGACTCATTGAAATCATAGCGACTGGAAATATAATCGATATAAGAAACCACATTGCCGTTAGATATGGGCACAGCCTTAGGCTTTCCGGTGCTTCCGGAGGTGAACAGCATATAGGCAGGTGTGCCGGCATTGGAATCAACAGGAATATTTGATCCTTTAAATGAATTTAGTTCTTCAAAACCAATAAATCTATGCTGGGGATATTTATTCTTTAAGTCAGCAAAATCATTGGTTTCAGGAAAAATGGCCGTGATATTTTTATTGACTTTTGAAATCAACAACTTGAAATGATCATAACATTCCGGCCCGACAATAAAAGTATCTATGGACGAAAAATCAACCATATAATATGTCCGGTCAACAGGAAATTTATGATTTAGCGGGACATAGGCTTTACCTGCCATAAGGGTTCCCAGTATGCCTGAATAGGCCGCCAGGCTTCTGTCGGCGAGTATGGCAATAAAGGGCTGTGAAGATTTGGTATTTGTTAAGATGCAGGCAGCTATCTTTTCGGAACGTACTTTTAATTCCCCGTAGGTAGTTACGGTATCTTTGATATCAAGAGCATTATGATCTTTGAATTTATTGGCCGAATCAATAAATCCATGAATAAGTAGCTTGTCTTTCTTGTCAGTTGTCAATTTGTTTGCGACTTTTGTGAACTACAGAAATTTTTTCATCAATCCGATCAGGTCAACCACGCGGCTCGAATACCCGTATTCATTATCATACCAGCCGATGATCTGAACGAAATTATCTTTCAGGACTTTTGTAGGACGGCTGTCAAATATGGCTGAATGCGGATTGCCGATGATATCACTTGAAACAATAGGGTCGGAGGTGTATTCCACGATTCCCCTGAAATCTCTTTCTGACGCCTGCCGAAAAACACGGTTGACTTCATCTACATTTGTGTTTTTTGTGACAACAGCCGTGAATTCTATCAGCGAGCCATCGTCAACAGGGACACGGGTGGCTATGCCGTCGAAACAATCAGTAAGAAAAGGCATTAATCCTTTTATGACAGGTACCGCAGTTGAAGTTGTCGGAATAATGTTCGTGAGTGCCGTGCGTGAACGCCGGAGGTCGGGATGCGGGGCATCGATCAGGCGCTGGTTGTTGGTTGCCGGATGCACAGTATTCATAAAGACCTTTTCGATGCCGAAATTCTCATGCAGAATTTTTAGCAAAGGAGCAGCACAGTTGGCGGTACACGATGCATTTGAAATTATCTGATCGTCCTTTGTCAGCGTGTTTTCATTGATCCCGATGATGATGGTTTTGTCGAGGGTGCCTTTAGGCGGGCATGTAAGAATTACCTTTCTTGCTCCCGAACTCAAATGCTGTGATAATTGTTCGCGTGTCGTAAACAAACCGGAGGCTTCAATGACAATATCTGCACCATGCATTGTCCGTGGAATATCAGCCGGTATTCGTTCATGATAAACTAGTATCGGCTTATTATTGATGATAAGTCTGTTGTCCGAAATTTCTATGGTGCCTGAAAATCTCCCGTGAGCAGAATCATATTTCAGGAGGTGGGCAAGCGTCTCAATAGGAGCAGGGTCGTTGATGCCGACAATTTCCATATCCGGTTTTTCCTGCAGTATCCTGAAAACAAGCTTCCCGATTCTTCCAAAACCGTTGATCCCAATTTTTACTGGCATGGCGCGATGACTAATTATTTGAACAAACTTTTACCGGGATAGAATCCGAATTTATAAATCAAAAAATCAAAACTGCATTAATATCAGTGATGAACATTTTCCATTGCTTTAGGGTCGTGTTTATACCTGAAGAAAATTGCAAATAAAACCGCAACCACTAATGCGTAAATGGAAAAAACAGACCATATTCCTGGCCAATTTTTTACGTGTGTAATTGGATTTTCAAACCATTTAGCAATTACAAGCCCTGCAATAATATTCCCCAATACGGCTCCGATACCATTTGTCATTAACATAAATAATCCCTGAGCCGAAGATTGAATCCTGGAACTGGTGTTTTTTTCAACAAACAATGCTCCGGAAATATTGAAAAAGTCGAATGCCATTCCGTAAATAATACATGAAGCAATAATAAATACAAACCCCAATTCCGTGTTTCCTGCCAATCCAAACAGGCCGAAACGTAAAACCCATGCGATCATTGATATCAACATCACATTCTTAATGCCGAACTTTTTCATAAAGAAAGGAATCGCTAATATAAAAAGTGTTTCAGAAATCTGGGATATTGACAGGATAATAGTGGAAAAATTATTTATCAATCCACCTTTGGCAAACACAGTTGCATCTTGCAGAAAACTATCACCATAAGCATTGGTGAGTTGCAGGGCTGCACCCAGCATTAAACTAAAAATGAAAAAAAGCGCCATCTTCCTTTGTTTGAACAAAACAAATGCTTCCAATCCTAATTTTTGCACAAAAGTTTTCTTGGCTGATGATTCTTCGATTTCTTCTTTATTAATAACTGGAAGGAAAATAAATGAAAAAAGAGATAAACAAAAGGCAATTATTGCCGAAATAACAAAGGATACTTTTATGCTTTGCCCCAATCCCCATTCTTTAGTAAAAAAATTTGTAATCCACATAGCCACAATAAATCCAATAGTTCCCCAGACCCTTATCGGTGGAAAATATGTTGTTGGATCCTTGCCCTCTTTTTTCAATAATTTAAAACCGATAGAATTACTTAATCCGATAGTAGGCATATAAAAGGACATGGCAACCAATAATAACCAGAAAAAAGCAATAGGGTTGTCAATTAATGGCAAAAAACACATTGTTATCCCAAATAACAAATGCAAAATGGCATAGACATAATTGGCTTTCCATTTATCCGCGATTATTCCGAATAGTGTAGGCATTATTAATGACGCAAATCCCATTGTTGAAAACACCAATCCAAATTGTGCCCCATCCCAATTTTTTTCAACGAAACCATAATGTCCTAATGTCATCATCCAGGCTCCCCAGACAAAAAACTGGAAAAAGCTCATTACTGTAAGACGTAGTTTTAAATTCATATAAATATGTTTTAGTAGAAATTAATAAATATTATTTTCGTTTTTTTATTTCATCGCGTATCCGTGAAGCGCGCTCGTATTCTTCGTCGGCGATGGCTTCATCCAGCAGGTCCTGTAATTCTTTTAAGGTGTATTTTTCAAATTCAGAAATGGGCTGATCGTCCGGAAAATCTTTTTTTGTTGTTTTTGCTGCTTCGGGGGTTTCTTCCTGTTCATCTTTAATTTCATCCTCTTCGGCTTCAAGATTGTGGGCAGCTTCCATCACCGGCCCGTATGCATAAATAGGACAATCGAACCGCAGGGCCAGCGCAATGGCATCCGAAGTGCGCGAATCGATTTCCATCTCCTTGTTGTCATTTTGACAAATGAGTTTTGAATAGAAAACACCTTCGGCTAATTTTGAGATGATCACTTCAAGAATCCTTATATTAAAGGAATCAGAAAACGATTTAAAAAGATCATGAGTCAGCGGTCGCGGTGGTTTGATATTTTCGAGGGCGATGGCGATCGATTGAGCTTCACTATAGCCGATGAGTATAGGTAAACGCCTCTTCCCGATAACATCTTCAAGAATCACGGCAAAAGTTCCGGATTGTGTCTGGCTTTTGGTTATCCCTACCACATCGAGCCTGATTTTCTCCATTAAATTGATTTTTAAACTGGGATTTTGATATATGCAAAGATAAATATTCTGTAATACATACTAAAATTGTTTGAAATAATTACTACGAATAATGCCGGATGGCAGAAAAAGTGTTTTGAATGAATTTCGAAATTAGTATATTTGTAGCCAATTTTTTAAAAACAATAGCTAAATGAAAAGAGCATTACAAACGATTATTGCATTATTGTTGATCGTCATGCCGGTATTAACTTACGGCAGCGAAGCGGATCTGAAAATCCCCGAACTGTCTGCAGGCCAGACGAATCTGCTGTTCTGGGGGTTCCTTATTTGTTTTCTGGGATTAGCCTTTGGCTTGTTTCAATTTTTAAAAGTAAAAAAACTGCATGCGCACCAATCCATGCTCGATGTTTCAAAAGTGATTTTTGAAACATGTAAAACCTACCTGATACAACAAGGGAAATTTCTGATCATATTATTTCTTTTCATTGCAGTTTGTGTCGCTTTTTATTTTGGTTTTCTTCAGGAACAAAGTGTTGGAGGCGTGCTCCTGATATTGGCATGGACCATTATTGGAATTTTGGGATCTTATGGCGTGGCATGGTTTGGTATTCGTATGAATACGCTTGCCAACAGCCGCATGGCATTTGCATCTCTGGAACGCAAGCCATTAAAATTATTGAACATCCCTCTGGATGCCGGTATGAGCATTGGCGTCATGTTGGTTTGTGTGGAGCTTATTATGATGCTCATCATCTTAATGTTTGTTCCCCGCGAATTGGCCGGTGCCAGTTTTATTGGTTTTGCTATCGGCGAATCATTAGGCGCCTCTGCCTTACGTATTGCCGGCGGTATCTTTACAAAAATTGCCGACATTGGGTCTGACCTCATGAAAGTGGTATTTAAAATCGGCGAAGATGATCCACGTAACCCCGGCGTCATCGCAGATTGTACCGGTGACAACGCCGGTGACTCTGTCGGACCTACAGCCGACGGTTTTGAAACATATGGAGTAACGGGTGTGGCACTTATTTCTTTTATTGTACTGGCTGTTGGATTTGGTATGGGCGATGCTGACAAGGTGGGTTTTCAAACAAATTTGCTTACCTGGATATTCGTGATGCGTGTACTTATGGTGATAACATCTATTGTCTCATTCTGGATTAATAAAATGTTGAGTAAGGCATTGTACAGTAAAAGTGATGAAATTGATTTTGAAAAACCACTGACCCACCTTGTCTGGATTACTTCCATTTTTTCAATTATCGTTACTTATATTGCCAGCTACCTCATGATCGGGCCTTCATCTGCTATTGGCGTAGAACATTCTAATTTATGGGCAATTTTATCTACCATCATCAGTTTTGGAACATTGGGTGCGGCTTTGATTCCGGAATTTACAAAAATATTTACCAGTCCGAAATCACATCATGTCAATGAAATCGTTACCGCTTCACGCGAAGGCGGTGCTTCTCTTACCATCTTATCTGGTTTGGTCGCCGGAAATTTCAGCGCTTTCTGGAAAGGCATGGTGTTTTTAGGATTAATGTTCGGTGCTTATTTTGCCAGTACTTACGGACTTGGTGATATTATGATCTATCCTTCAATTTTCGCTTTTGGTCTGGTAGCATTCGGAATGTTAGGAATGGGCCCTGTTACCATCGCTGTGGACAGCTACGGCCCGGTTACGGATAATGCTCAATCTGTTTATGAACTATCTTTGATTGAAGAAAATCCAGGTATTGGCGCTGAAATAGAAAGAGACTTTAAATTTAAACCGGATTTCGAAAAAGCAAAACATTATCTTGAAGCAAATGATGGCGCCGGGAATACGTTTAAAGCGACGGCCAAGCCTGTTCTGATCGGAACCGCCGTTGTTGGGGCGACCACCATGATTTTTTCTCTTATCCTCGTTATTCAGAATAAGCTGGGCGTTCAGCCTGAAAGCATTCTGAACTTACTAAACCCATACTCTATTTTAGGCTTTATTGCCGGGGGCGCCGTGATTTATTGGTTTACCGGGGCATCTACGCAGGCTGTTACCACCGGTGCATACCGTGCCGTAGAGTACATTAAGAAAAATATCAACCTGGATCCCAATGCTCCAAAAAAGGCGGATGTCGAGAAATCAAAAGAAGTCGTTAAAATTTGTACCCAGTATGCTCAAAAAGGGATGTTCAATATTTTTATAGGAATTTTTGCCTTTGCACTTGCTTTTGCTTTCTTCTCATCCCCTGGTGATGTGGGCTCTACAGCAGATGTTTTGGAAAAGGCAGAGATTTCAGGGCCTGTTTCATTCTTTGTCAGTTACCTGATCTCTATTGCCGTTTTCGGGCTGTTTCAGGCTATATTTATGGCCAATGCAGGCGGTTCATGGGACAATGCAAAGAAGGTTGTTGAGGTCGACCTGAAAGAAAAAGGCACGCCATTGCATGATGCAACAGTAATCGGCGACACGGTCGGCGATCCTTTTAAAGACACTTCTTCTGTGGCTTTAAACCCCATTATTAAGTTTACTACCTTGTTCGGGATGCTTGCCATGGAAATTGCCATTTCTGAAAATTTCAGGGAAGCCGCTCCTTACGTAGGACTAGTATTCTTTGTGATCGCACTGGTATTTGTCTGGCGATCTTTTTACAGAATGAGAATAAAAACCAATAAGGCCTAAAATTGTTTTGCATTTTAAAAAGCCGGTAGATCCGGCTTTTTTTATGGGTTGACAATACTTTGTGCTTCCCCTGATCGTTATTTCTATAATTGTTTAATTAATTAGAAAAAACCTTTTAATTTTGCAGGATATCTCTTGTCTTTTCTTTATGAGAAATAAATTTTTTGTTTGTATTCTTTTGGTGTTTTTTTTCAGGCCAAACTTTTCTGCTGCGCAGGAGAATGAAGTTAAGCCCGGTGTTGACAGGGAGATAAAGGGTGTGGTCATTGGTGGGGTTAACCTATCACAGGTGGATGGAGATGAGGTTTACGGGTTTAAGAAATTTGGCGCCTGTGTGGGCGTTGGGGGAATATTGCCGCTTCCCAAACGTTTTTCGCTGAGCCTTGAAATTTTATACGACGAAAAAGGGGCATACCAAAAATTACCGCCTTCAGCCGTTGATTCGCTCCAGTTGCCCTATTATTCTTTGAAGTGGAATTACCTGTCAGCGCCCCTCATGGTGCATTATGAAGACCGGAATACTTGGACATTCGGACTGGGAATTTCGTGGGGCCGCATGGTGTCTTTCAAGGAAAAAGAATGGAATATACCCAAGAACTGGGACAGACCTGATACCATCACATACAAAACAAAAAATGACTTTGCGGTGATCGCCGATCTGCGTTTCCGTATCTGGAAACATCTCAAGTTTAATATCCGCTATTCTTATTCTATTGTACCCGACAGAAAACGTAACTATGTAAATCCCATCACCTTCGAAACCTGGACACGCAGACAGTATAACAACGTGATCACGGTACGGCTGTTGTACTATTTCAATGAAAAATACCTGCCCGACAGGTTTAGTTTTAAGAAGAAAAAAGACAAGAAAAAGTAAACATCAACGGAATAATAAACTTGTGTCTGATGCCTGATACTGCTGATTTCTGGATTGAAAACCTGCACTTGCAGCCGCATCCTGAAGGCGGATATTTCAGGGAAGTATACCGTTCTTCTGAGACGATTAGTGCTGATTCCCTATCCGTCAGGTATGGTTCGGAACGTTGTTTTGCCACCTCGATATATTTTCTTTTGAAAAGTGATCAGATCTCTGCCTTTCACCGCCTGAAGTCTGACGAGATATGGCATTTTTATGCCGGCTCGCCCATAATCGTTTATATTATTGATGAAAAGGGGCGGTTGTCAGAAAAAATTTTGGGCCGCGATATTCTTAATAAAGAAATGTTGCAACTTGTAATCCCACACGGATGCTGGTTTTCAGCGAAAGTCATTCCGCCTGATTCTTATTCTTTGGTGGGCTGCAATGTGGCCCCGGGCTTTGATTTCAAGGATTTTGAACTTGCAGATAAATCAGCATTGATGGAAAGTTTTCCGCAGCACAAGGAATTGATTGCGAAGATGTGTGCATGAACTTGGTGGGGAGTTGAAATTTTATGGTGCTTTTAACCTTCATATGAAAGAACCCCAATAAAGATTTTAGAAGAAAAACACTGACCATGTAAATCAAAATTAGCAAATGGTCGGTTACCATACAGTATGAAAAATTGCAACATCCTGATAATTAATGCATGATGAAAAGTTTTTTGTAGATTTGTGAAAAATAAAATTATGACAGAATCAACGATTAAAATATTCCAGACAGATGATGGACAGACTAATATTGATGTTAAGTTTGATAATGAAACTGTGTGGTTGACTCAGAAACAGATGTCTCAGTTGTTTGACAAGGATACTGACACCATAGGTCTTCATCTAAAAAACATATATCAATCCGGGGAGTTAGATGAATTATCAACTACCGAGGATTCCTCGGTAGTTCAACAAGAAGGTAAAAGACTGGTACAACGAAAAATAAAGTTATATAATCTTGATGCAATTATTTCTATCGGATATCGGGTAAACTCAAAACGGGGTATACAATTTCGAATCTGGGCAAGCAGGATTATTAAGGAATATTTGTTAAAAGGCTTCGCTATTGATAACAAGCGATTAGTTCAACAGAATATTCAATTAAAAGAACTTCAAAAGTCGGTAAAAATCCTTGGTGATTCATTGAAGTCTAAAAAGTTGACAAATGACGAAAGTATAGGACTTTTGAAAATAATTTCAGAATACGCCTACGCGTTAGATGTTTTAGACCAATATGATTATCGGCGTCTTGAGATAAAAAACACATCTGGAAAGGAAACTTATCAATTAACCTATGAAGAAGCAATAGCTCAGATAAAGATGGCGAAAAAATTCCATGGAAATAGTAATTTGTTTGGGCATGAAAAAGATGAGTCATTTAAAAGTTCCATATCAACCATTTATCAAACTTTTGACGGGATCGATTTGTATCCGAGCATTGAGGAGAAAGCATCTAATTTATTATACTTCATAACAAAAAACCATTCATTTTCAGACGGGAACAAACGCATTGCAGCATTCTTATTCTTGTATTTTTTGGAGCGTAACGGAATATTATTTGATAATATCGGGAATAAGCGCATTGCGGATAACACTTTGGTAGCGCTGACTTTAATGATTGCAGTAAGTAAGCCTGAAGAAAAAGAAACTATGATAAAGGTGATTGTAAACTTAATTAATAAGAATAATTAACCCATATTAATAACACTTTTTCGTCAGGGCAGGAGGTGTAGGTTTGCAGCGAAAGTAATTCAACCTGATTCCTATTCTTTGATGGGCTGCAATGTTGCCCCGGGCTTTGATTTCAGAGATTTTGAACTGGCAGATAAATCAGCATTGATGGAAAGTTTTCCGCAGCACAAGGAATTGATTGCGAAGATGTGTATCAAATGATACATTTGACCCCTTCGGGGTCGGAATTAATAGATCAATAAATTTTTCTATTAATATTCGATGCCTCCGGCATCGCACTTTTCAAATGACACCAATAGCACATTCATCCGCCGTGGCGGATAGTCCAGTCTCGGTTTCACCTCATTGTACTATTTTCATAGCCTGTCCCGCCATTTCGACGGGATAGCATCTGCATTACCCTGTCTGCACCTGCCTGCCGATCGGCAGTACAGGCAGGCGTCTGGCAGACATTTTATTTTATTTTTCAGGTAGACTAAAAAATAAACACAAATGGTTTGACTTCGGAGAAGTCAAATATTTGTAAAAAAAATAAAAACAAAAAAACGACTCCGCTAGGAGTCGAATATGAATAGAAAAGAATTTAAAAGGATATAAGACACTTAAAGTGTCGAAGAATTTTCTGAAGAAATCTTAAGGATTTGGTTGTTGCTGCCTGTTCTCTTCCACAAATTCCGCAATCGTATTTATCGAATAAAGAATTTTTCTTCCCTGCGACAGATCCTGGATTTTGATGCCGTATTTTTTCTGAAGCATCACAATGATCCTTAGTGCATCAATGGAGTCAAGCGACACATGCGGGTTATTAAATAAGGGAGTATCGGGCTGAACTTCATCAAATTCATCCGTAAACTTTAATTCTTCTATGATATTTTTTTTCAATTCCTCGGTAAGCTCGCTCATGATGATTTGGTTTGTTAATGAATTCTTTTGAATTTATAATACAAAAACGATAGCAAAAAAGCAGTGAATGAAAATAGTAAAAGTTTTAATGCATCCATGTAAACGTTTAAAAAACTTCCGTTGTGCAGGAATATCTCATTAAACGCATTCATCCCCCATTCCAGGGGCGAGTATTTACTGACCTTGGCCATGGTTTTCGACATGATATATATGGGGACAAATATTCCTCCTATGGCCGCAAGTATAATCACAGAAATAGATCCGAAGGTTACCATTTGCTGATGAGTGGAAAAGAATGTGCCGATCAGCACACCAAAACCTGTGGCGGCCAGCGAAGCTGAAAGAACCACGGCGGCGATAGCAAAATAGCTTTTCCCGATGATCAATGCCGGCAGCCCGATGGCTGGGAGCAGGTATCTTCCCACGGCAAGCATCATCAGAAACTGAATGCAGCCTACCACGGTATATAAAATTATTTTTCCGGCAATGATGGTTGAAAAACTACCGGGCATAAACCTCAGCCTGATGAAGGTGCCATAATCCCTTTCCTTGATGATGCCTCCGGCCAGTGGCAGAAAAATAAAAAATATGGCAAACATGGTCCATGCGGGAACATTGTGCTGTACTGAGTTGAAAACCACATTAGCATTGTAAATGCTTGATGCGTCGATCTCCTGTATGCCGATGATCTTACAACTGTCGAAATTAATTTTATTCTCGACAGGATAAAAGTTTTCAAAATGTTCGTAGTATTTGTTCGTAATGGTCTGTGAGATCAGCGAAGACGATGATTTTTCAAGGATGTAGACAATGGTATTTTTGAATGAAAAAGTGGTCAGCGGATCGAGAAAATATTTGATTTTCATCGAGTCGGGCGGCTTTGCAAAAAGATTTTTTTCAGAAACCGGCCGTCCCGAAAATGTTTTGGCAACGATGATACGGGCATTTTTTCTCAAATATTTGGAAAGGCCGGCCGGCACGACGATACCCGCCTTGAATTTACCTTGCGAAACGGCTTCTTTTGCCGATTGTTCGGTGGCTGGTACGCCGTTGATCTCTTTATGGATCTTGAAAATTTTTGCGTCCCTGATGTTTTTTTCAATGACCGAGCCGACGGTGTCTTCATCCGCATTGACAAATATCAGCGGAAATTCGGACTTTTGAAAATTCTGGTAAGGCCCGTCCTGCACCAAAGCCATGATGATGACCAGCGCCAGCGGCATTACAAAAAGTATTCCAAGTCCGGCGCGGTCTCTCAACAGAACCAGGACTTCTTTTTTTATGGATGCGAAGAAGGTTTTCATTTATTGAAGATATTTTTCAGTTAATTGAAGAAAAACATCTTCAAGGTCTTTGGTATTTGCAAAACGGCTGATCAGCTCGGCTGGCTTGCCTTCGGCAATTATTTTAGCATGGTTCATGATCGCGATATAACTGCAGAAATCTTCTGCTTCGGTGATAAGGTGCGAGGTGTAAACAATCGTTGTGCCTTTTTTGTTGATGTCGGCAAGGTAGTCGATGATGATCTTTTTAGAATGGATATCAATACCCACGGTGGGCTCGTCGAGGAACAAAATTTCAGGATTATGCAGCAGGCCGGCCACAATGTTGATCCGTCGTTTCATGCCTCCTGAAAATGTATTGATCTTTTTATTCTTTGAATTCTCAAGTTCAAGCATGGCAAGGCATTCGTTAATTTTATCATCAAGATACTGACGGCTTAAGCCGTAAACATTGCCGAAAAAAAGCAGGTTTTCTCTGGCTGTCAATGTTGGGTAGAGCGCGATATCCTGAGGTACAATGCCTATTATTTTTTTTAAAGATTTCAGGTTTTGGTGCAGATCACTTCCATTGATAAAAACCTTGCCGCTGCCGGGTTTGAACAATCCGCACATCACGGAGATCAGCGTGGTTTTCCCGGCTCCGTTGGGCCCCAGCAAACCGAAGATTTCATTGCGTGGGATGGTAATGCATACCCCGTCAACCGCAGGGTTGGTGTTGCCTTTATAGTGTTTTGACAAATTATCAACTTTTATGATCGCGTCTTTATCCATCGATAATACTTATAATTTTGATAATTTTCTGAACACATTTTCTTCGGCTTCCGAACAGCGCAACAGTATGTCAGAAGCTGCATTGAACATATCCTGCGGAGGCTGTTTTGTTTTGCATATAACAGCAGCATGGTAGGTGAATTCACGCCATGTATCGCCGGCAAGTGTCATTCCTGCCGAGGTTTCAAGAAACAGGTCTTTTTCCATCACCGACGCCGATTCCTGTAAAAAAGCAGCATACATGTACCGAAACCCGGAGCCTCCGGTACCGACTTCTTCCAGCATCCGGATGATATTGCCCAGGTAAAGTTTTGCCTTTTTTTCGCCCAGCTTTCCGGGCCATTTTTTTACCCTTTTTGACAAATACCTGATACCTCTGTACCCGTTCAATGGCATTGGGGTGAGGATGTTTTTTGTGGTAGTGTGTATGGCCTGGGGGATGATCTTCTTCAGGTCGTAATCCGCAGGAGTTTTGCTGATATAATATAGGTCTCCTTTCAGGTTTCTTAATCCGGCGGCAAATCTTGCCCTGAGCAGGTCGTCGGCTGAAATCGTTGTCGGAACATCAAAGATAGGGTCGCTGACAAGATACGAACCGTTTTCTTTTCCGTAAACAATCATGTTGTGATTGTTAAAATGAAATCGGTAGGAATCGGGAAAATAAGGAATAAAAAAAAGATTGGTAACCAGTCCGACAGGAATATCCTGTTCAAGGAGTCTGTCCATATCATCCATGGCTTCCGACTTTGAGCCATATTTTTTTTTGACGATCTCAATGTTAAACCGTTTTTTGAATTTGTCGCTTAACCAGCCGGGCATGATCCTGTATGAGATAAAAGGTATGGAATTACGCTTTAAATAAGGCATGTAGGCGAAATACAGGCCGGAGCCCGTACCAAAGATCATGGGTTCGCTGATATGAAAATCATGGTGCCTCAAAAGACCGGATAATGTCCCGGTTTCGCAATGTGCGGCATGTATGTGAGGAAAATCTTTGATCATATTTTATTGATTACCTGAAACAACAGGAGAATTGATTTCTTTCAGATAAGTCCCCTTCATCCAGTAAGTTTTTATTTGTATATCATGATTGTTTGTCATCAGTTCGCTTTTTTTCTTATACCTGAGGTTCGAGAACACTGTTCCGCTAAGCAATACAGGGTTCTTCCAGACAAAAAGCGACTGAACGAAAGAATTAAAATTATTTTTCACACCATCGTAATCGATAACTTTTTTTGTATGTCTTTTCACCATACTGTCAATGGTTTCCGAAGCTTCCGCTGTAAAATGATGTTTGAAAAAACAGTTGTAAGCCAGATCGAACCTTGATTTTGAAAAGTACTTGTCAAAAGAAAAAATATCGTTTTTACATAATACCACGGTATATAAACTTTTTCTTTTCTTTAAAATGTCATGCAACGATGCGTCATCAAGTTCGTTCATTTCGATGATATCAAGGTACGATTTGATATCGGCTAGGTTTTGCTTTGCAAAGTGGTGGCTTTTATCTGATTTGTCCATGCCGATAAATACGATGGGTTGGTCATTTTCTATTCGTATTAGCTTGGTGATCACCTGTCTTTCAACTTCCATAGCGCCCGAGCCAAGGCTAACGATAAGGGCGTTGTTTTCTTCGGTGATCAAACGGAAAATTTTTTTGACGATAGGGTTTGTCAATCCCGGAAAAAACTTTCTTTCGGTCGCGGCAAGGGATGCAATAAGCTCGGTATCATAAGGGCTGTCGGGGTCGATATCCATCAGTTCCTGAAAGTCTTCCTGCCTGATTCCGGGGGCTACGGTATAAAGCCATTTGTAAAAAGAAAGGATCGAATAAGTATGCTTGAAAAAAGTAATGTTTTCCGCTACGGCAATTCCGCCGGAATTGCTTTGTAAGGCTTGTTTTTCAAGGTAATTGAGTATTTCATCAATTTTATTTTTTCTGCGCCGGCTCATCAGTGATAGTTATAATTCAGAATGGTTTCAGTAGTTGTTTGACCGTAACTTTAAATGCTTGTGCATAAAGCTCAAGGGTCATAGGGTCTGTTTTTGTAAAAACTTCAGATTTGAAATGTTTTCTGATGGTGCGTTTCGAAAGCCCTGTGAGATTTGAAAGCCTTCTTAATGAATACTGATATTTTTCTGTATAATAGGCAATCGGGCTAAGCTCTCCAGCCAGCACCCGTTTTTTTGTCTTTTCTACCTCTTCTTCAATGGAGTCCCAGGCTTGTTTTTGTGCAAAATTCTCTGGTTCCCAGCCTATGGTGGGCACTTTCGTGTAACTCCCGTCCTTATCTACCGCGTACACAACGGTTTTAAAGTTTTTTTCCAGGTAACAGTTCTTATCCTGCGGAACTTCTTCTTTATCCATAAATCATGGTTATACTGCCTCTGCAACTTCTTCTGCAACTTCCCCGGGAATTTCTTTCCCGACCTTGGTTAATGATTGCAACCATTCACGGTTTTCCCAGAGGGAACAACCTCCCTTATTATTTTGCTCCAGCCAGGCATGATTGTTTCTGATGGTCCGGAGCAGATCGGAATTGAGCGCTTCTTTCAGTGATACATTGTTCAGGTTGATGTCAGAGTAAGGAGCAAAAGGACAGGGTTCAACACCTCCGTCGTAATTGATATGGATCAGTCCTTTACCGGCTCCAATGCACCCATTGAACTGTTTTTCGGCTAAGGGTGAGAAATAAAGCGTCTTGTATTTTTCCCTGAAAGTATACGTGTAATCTTCCAGCACTTTAAGCTGATTTTTGTCTAAGACCAGTTCGTTCGATATTCCGTCAACAGGCTTGTAGTTAACATAGAAAAACAAGCTGCTTCCATCGCGGATAAGGTCTTTTATAAAGGCTTCATTAGTGAGGATATCAAAATTTTTGCTGGTAACGGTGAACGATACACCGAAGATGATATGGTTGGATTTGAACTTTTTGGCAATGGCCCTGAAATGGTTGTAAACTCCGGTACCTCTCCGGCCGTCCGTTTCACATTCGGGGCCTTCGTTGCTGATGATTGGGATGATGTTTCTGTTTTTTTTGAGTTTGGCGATCATCTCATCGTTTATCAGCATGCCATTCGTGAAAATTGCAAAGATCATCTTTTTAAAACTCCCCGTTATGGTGAAAAGGTCTTTTCGCGTGAAAGGCTCACCGCCCGAGACTCCGATAACAGAAGACCCTAAAGTTGCTCCTTCCTTA
>CAZMPB010000005.1:12151-46817 GCA_964567775.1 uncultured Bacteroidales bacterium | reverse complement strand
AACCTTTCACTGGCATTGCAGCCATTCAAAGACAATGTAATTCCCCTGAACTTCAGGAACCGGAACGGCAGGTCAACTGCATGGGCCGAAGCCATCAGGAAAAACTATCCCCTGGTGGATGATTCTGGCAACATCAGTTTCAGTGAAATGCTCCTCTCCGGGAGCAACCTGGTTCCCCCGATGATCCTCCGGGCAGCTTACGACCCTTTTATCAATCAGTTTTATATTGAATACACGCTGATCAACGCGGATGGTATTGACTCCAATTCCATCAGGCTGACCGCCATCGGCAGAAAACCGATTGATACGACCTTCAATACCGAAAATATCTGCAAACTCCCGTTCAAAAATTTCTTCTCTACATACATCCATGAAGTGAATCTTCCCGAATGGCCTATGAACTATGACTTCAGCAATATCTGGTCAGAAGGCATGTTCTTTTATAACATCATCAATGATCCATCGCGTGATGTCAGGCCGTACATACCGGCAAACATCATAAACAGCCCTTCTGTGGGTGCGTATTTCACGGCCAACATAGATGATGTGTATTTTGATTTTAAAATCTCAAAACGTATCATAATGCCGGAAAACATTCATGCAAGCATTTTCCAGGATGCCACGGGCTGGTACCTCAAAATCTCTATTGATGATTACACCAAGTTTCCTGAGCTTTATCCCGATGATGTGATCCATGTTATTCCTCAGATATTAGTGTCCAATGGTAACAGCTATGGCGGCAATTATACATTTCCTGCTTCAGAGCAGTCAGTCATGATACCCATCAATGAAGGAGATCAGGACAAGCCGTTCAATATTCTGTATTATATCACCGATGCAACGGGAAAAAACAAAACCACAGCCACAAGGTTGGGCTTCAACCATCCTGACACTCTTTCATATTGTGAATTGCTTTTCAAAAATGGACTGATTCATCCGGACAGCGTGAAAATTCATCATCCCCACACAGCAATCTGGGGTGATTTAAAAGACTTCATCCCCGGTGACCTGCTTGCGACCGTTCCTTATAAGGTTATTTCAAAAAACACTTCCACCGGAGAAACAAAAGAGCATGTAATCAGCTCCGACTTTCTGTTTTTCTGCTCCAAACTCCAGCGCAATCAAATCTACACAATTCAGTTTATGGATGCAAATACCATCGTGAACGAGTTTGATGTGGTCGGTATTGATGGTGATTATGATTTCTCGGTTGAAAAGAAACGCCCCAAGAAGGTAGTAAAGTTTAAAGCCGGTAATGAACTGGCCTCGAAAGTAAAATAATGAAGGTTATGTTTATTTGAGTTATCGTTCTTTTATTACTTTTCGTGATTTTTCATCACTTCAGTAAATCAATACAATAAAAAGAACTTTTTTCCCATTTGTTGTACCTATGTTGTACCACAAAATAAAAAACCCTTGAAACATCTGTGTTTTCAAGGGTTTTCTGCTTATATTGGCGGTCCGGACGGGACTATCATCTTCATTATTATAAATTAAGCATAAATTCAAATTCATTATATTTAGTAGCCTATTCAATGGGTATTTCAGAAATTTCATTAAACTTAATTTTTATTAAAATACATTTGATTAAATCAACTTTTGTATGTAATTTTGTATGTAAATTATAAGTGATGAAATTAAAATACAATTTAAAATTCCGTTTGGAGCAGCGTAAAGATAGGGATTCAGGAAAGATAATTATCGAAAATGTTCCGATTTTTTTAGACTTCACATTCGATAGCAAAAGACTTGTCTATTTTATAGGTTATAGAATTGATTTCAGTAAATGGGATAAGGATACTCAACGAGTGAAACGTAACAGTTTTAATAAAGAACAAATAAGCGCAAATGAAATAAATAATCATATAGCAGATATTGAAAAAAATGTTGTTGATATTCTTAAAGAAAACAAAGCACTTCATAAAAATCCATCTGCCGCTGAAATAAGAGAAGAACTAAAGATTAGACTAAAAGAGCCAGAAAGGATTGAAAAATCATTTCTGGATTATATGCTTGAATTTATAGAAATTGAAAGCAAACTGCGTGATTGGGCAGCCCCTACCAAGGGCAAATTTATGACTGTTTATGACCATTTGAAGGAGTTTCAAACTGAAAATAACTATAAAATAGAATTTAGTCGTATTGATGATAACTTTTTCAATAAATATTTGAATTATTTAAGAGAAGATTTGAAATTCAGAAACACAACTGCTTCAAAAAACATTAAACTTTTAAAATGGTTTTTAAATTGGGCTACACGCAAAGGATATAATAAGAATTTATGCTATAAGGAATTTAACCCTAAATTAAAAGGTACAGAAATTGACCAGAACATAATTTTTCTTACTTGGAAGGAATTGATGAAATTATATAATTTAAAAATTACTAAAAATTACCTTGAACAAGTCAGAGATGTTTTTTGCTTTTGTTGCCTTACAGGATTGCGTTTCAGCGATGTTAAAAATCTAAAACGAGGTAACATTAAAAAGGGGGCAATAGAATTTACAACTAAAAAAACCACAGACCCGTTAATCATTAACCTAAATAAATATTCGCAAAAAATACTAAACAAATACAAAAAGGTGGGTTTTAAAGACAATAAATGTCTGCCTGTTATTTCAAACCAGAATTTTAACAAATATTTGAAAGAATTGGGAGCATCTGCAAAATTAAATGATGTTCAAACAATAGTGTATTATAGAGGTGCAGAACGTATTGAAGAAACTTTTAAAAAGCATGAGTTGTTAGGTACAAAATTCGGAAGAAAAACATTCATTACAAATGCTATGGATATGGGTATCTCTTCCGAAGTTATTATGTCGTGGACTGGGCACAAAGACCATAGAGCTATGAAACCATATTATAAGATACTGCAAGATAAAAAAAGAAAAGAAATGAAAAAGTTTAATAAATAAAAATGTAAGTATATGAATGAGGAAAAGAACAAATTTTTTAAGTTATTGCGTTTGGCAGAAACCCAGTTAAAACATTCTAAAGATATTAGCCATATTTTCGACGATTATGATAATATGAATAATAATCCGAGTGAGAGTAAGTTAGTGCCGAATTGTGGTAGTTGTACTGGTATTGATGATGAAGACGAAATAATTGGCAAAATTCAAAAAATAATTGATGAAAGAATAATACCAGAAGGAATTATAACAATTGAAAAATATTTGCTACAATTAAAAACCATTTTTACGAAAAGTCTTATACTTGAAAAAAGCGCATTGGCAATGCAAATTAATGATGGGTTTGTAGTTCAAAATATTATTATTACAGAACGAATAATAATATGGCTTGATAAACAAATATCAATAACAAATGATTCTCCCAACAATTCTAAAATTAATAAAACAATAAAAAGAATAATTGACAAATGTGTCTTAGAAACTTATGATAAAGCAGGCAATGTTTTTATTGACAAAAAAATTGCGGAATCATTTAAAAATTTATTATTGGGTATCCCAAAAACACAAAATATCAAATGGCAAGATTCCGACTGGAAGCTATATTTTATAATTGAACACCTTGTAAATCTTCAATTACTAAAAATACCAGAAGTGAAAATTGTCGAATATATTTTAATTAATTTTACTTTCCCAAACAAAAAAGTCTCAAAAAGTAATCTGAATTACAGTGTTAAAAGAGCAAAATCACTTTATATTAAAAGTGATTTTGTCACAAAATTATCTGGAATTATCACAGACTAATTTCTTTTCCATAATTATTAAGCATTCTAACTTGTGATATTTAACACAATAAAAATCCTAATTATCACTTAAATACTTCTATATCAGGCAATTATAATTAATATCTTTGTATCCGAAAAATAACATAATCGGATACAACATGAATGAAATTATCATTACTTCTCCCGAAAAATTAAAACAGCTTATTTCTGAATGTTTAAATGAAGGTAGACAAAATGACAATAAACCCACAATCTCAAGAGAGCCAAAGTATATATACTCCCTGAAAGATTTGGCTGAGTCGCTTGGGTGCAGTGTCCTGACAGCCTTTAACCTTAAAAATAGCGGTAAAATACGCTACACGCAATATGGGCGGAAGCTCATATTCAATCTTGATTTTGTGCTTGAAGATTTGCAGAAGTGTGGTGGTTTAAGAAAAAGGAAAGGATAAGCAATGCCAGAGCAAAACTTATACTCCGAAAAAATTAAATCATATCTAAATAAATCTTGTTTTCCTTCAACAAGAACCCTTCCGCAAAACCCTTTGGGGATTCTTGATGAAATCATTGAGAACCAAAAGAAAAAATTACGTGAGTATGCAAGGAAACCCAATGCAAGTCAATCATACATTGATAATCAGAATGAACTCATTTTGGGATTAGTTGAAACGTATAATTCCATAGAATCACTTCAACGATTCGATACGTGGATTTTGATTGAAGCTATTATTAAAGAATTAAGTGCGCAAGACAATGAATTGACTTCGGTAATTATAAAAATACCGCTTAGGGATTTACAGAACAGGAGAGATAACCCTTGCTTTATTGACTTTACAAAAAAATTATTAGCATGAAAACATACACTCCTATATTGATTGAAAACAAATCAACCAATAACTTGAGAAGCGTGAATAATGACATTTCTTTGGTTAATAATAATAAGCTATCACATAGTAATGAAAATTTATATGATAAAAAGGTTTATGGTGATTTCGTCAAAGATTGTTTTCAAAAAGAAGAACAGGGAGATGCGACATTATTCGTTCACCATGTTAAAGAAAAATATAAATATGACCATACCTCGAAGTGTTGGAGAAAATATGCTGGGGGCGTTTGGGAAAAAGATGACACTAAACAAACAAGGGAGGTTGCATTAGAAGTATTGACGGAAGCATATTTGAACTCGGCAAAAATTTTAGACAATGAAATTTCCGTCATGATTAGTGAAAAAAAATCAGAAATAGAGATTGAGAAGTTAAGCAAACTTCGTGATGCCTATAGAAAAAGAGTAAAATCAATAAACTGTAAAAGGAGAATCGATAATATTCTGGATTTAGCCACAGGAAAACTACCAGTTAAACTTGAAGATTTTGACAATAATAACCTGTTGTTCAATTTAAAGAACGGGACATACGATTTCAAGACAAATAAATTTAGGCAACACAGTTCTTCTGATATGCTAACAAAAAAAAGTTGCATTGAATATAACCTTTCCATAGAATGCCCTAATTGGCTTAATTTTCTTAATAAAATTTTTGACGGCGATAAAGACTTAATATTATTCATGCAAAAGAACATCGGGTATTCACTTACAGGTATGACCGACTTGCAATATTTAGTATTTTGCTATGGAAGTGGTGCTAACGGTAAAACTACTTTTTTCAAAGTATGTAGTCTTTTGTTAGGAGATTATTATGGGTCGATCCCAATTAGTGTTTTACTGTCAAAACAGCAAGATAATACCACAGATTATCAGATAGCAAAATGCAAAGGAACAAGAATGGTTGTTGCAAGTGAAATACCCAAAGGTAAATATCTTAATGAATCACAAGTCAAGGATTTAACTGGACAAGACTTGTTAAACGGACGGGTACTTTATGAAATGCCATTTACATTTTTTGGTACTCACAAATTATGGCTTTTCGGTAATAACAAACCCGTTATTACTGGAACTGATGACGGTATATGGAGGCGTATTAAATTAATTCCTTTTACCGTAACTATACCGAAGGAAAAACAAATTGAATTGAGTAAATTGATGGAAATGTTTAAAAATGAAATTTCTGGAATATTAAATTGGGCTATTGAGGGGTACAAATTATATCGAAAAGAAGGAATGAATGAGCCCATAGCGATTAATAATGCCACAAAAGAATACAGAGCAGATTCAAATATTTTGCGGTTATTTTTTGATGATTGCTGTATTATTAATGACGGTGAAAAATGTTATTCAAAAGATTTGTATTCAAAATATGAGCAATGGTGCATAGAAAGTAAAGAAACAAACCACTATAACAGTTTAAGAAAATTTACATCTGCTATGAAGGAACAAGGTTTTAAAACAATCAAAGGTAGCGGAAATCAAACCATTATAATGGGTATAAACATAAATGAAATAATTAATAAATAGTTACCAAGTTACTTCAGTTATCTTTTTTTCCAACTTATTGAAATGAAAATTTTAGTTTTCCTATAGGAAGTTTCCAAAATGAAGTAACTGAAATAACTTAATAACCAAAAAAACAAAAAAAATGAAAACATCAATTACCAAAAAAGAACTTGCAGACATCCTTTCAATTTCTGCTTCAACATTACAAAGGCTTTTAAATCAAACCTTGTATTATGAATTAAACGCAGTCGGTTATCGCAAAAACACCAAAATTCTCACGCCAAGAATGCTTAAAATAATAAACGATTATTGGGGTTTTGAAAATGTTCCTGAATAATTTTTGGTTATGTTATGTCAAACATTTAAAGCCACTGTTCAACACAGTGGTTTTGTATTATAAAAACTATAGTCTTTTCTTATACAAAATGAGTCATTTTTTCCATCTAATAAATCAAAACAAAAGTAATTCGTTCAAAACCTGCCTCAACTATGCAAATCAATTTATGTGCAATTTACATTGATGTAACTTTGCATTGTATTAATTTAAATCAAAGGTTTTATAAATTACATTAATCTACCTTAACATGGAAGAAAATCAGCGAAAAGATGCCCTTACAGGCGAGATTTTTATCCCAAAAAGGATAAATCAGCGGTTTGCAAAAAGGCAAAACCAGATACGTTATAATAACTTAAAAGCAACGAGGAAAAGACACCAAAAAGCATCCATTGACAAACCTCTTGATAAAAATCGTACAATATTAAGCAGGTTATTAGGCGATAAAAAAGAAATCATAAAATCAAGGGATTATTTATTGGGCTGTGGATATAATTTTAGCTACTTCACCCATAGTGTTCGTCTGAAAGATACTACAAACGCTCTTGCTGTGTGTATTTATGAATTTTACCTCCTGGCACTTGATAATAATAATTATAAAATTTTTAAAAATGAATAGAATTTTAGAAGCTGGCGACATTCAACTGAAATGCGATATTCCAGAAGAATTATTAAAATTGACAAACGAGAACAAAACTCTTAAAAAAAACATATCCCTTTTAATGGCAATATCCCTTTTAATTGTTGGCTTTGCCATATACAAAACCTTAAAATCTTATAACGATGATAACAAATAAAAAAGAAAAACACACTGATTTTTTTGATGTGAAAGATGTTGTAATGAAACATCCTGCTACAAAAATATTTTTGATTGCTGGTAGCATATTGGTTTTGATTGGTATTTCTGGATATGTTTTAAAACTTATAAACTTTACCATGACTAACTATAAAACCCTCCAAAAAACGATGAATACCTAAAAAGGTAGTTCAAAAAAAAGGTTGTCAAAAAACAGCACTTAAAATGTAGAATTATCAAGCATTTCAATTTTTAAATAATAGTTCACGAAAATCACTTGTTTAAAATGAACACATCAGAAAAAAACAGAGTTTGTTTATTTGTTCGGGTTTCGACAAATAAACAGGATTATGACCGCCAAATTAATGAACTTAACGTTTATTGCCATCATAGAGGGTTCATAATAACCAAAACCATAGCAACACAAATTTCAGGCACTAAAACCGAAAAAGACCGACCAGATATTAAAGAACTATTTGAATCAGCAAAACAAAAAATGTTTGATAAGGTTTTGGTAACAGAGGTCAGCCGAATAGGAAGAAATGCGAAAGATATTAGAAACACTATTGACACACTGCACAGATTAAAAATTCCAATCGTTTTTAAGAACTTAGGTGGGCTTGAAAGCATTGATGATAATGGCAATGAATCTTTTGTTACAAACATAATAATTTCGATTTATAGCGAACTGGCGCAGGAAGAAAAACGCATGTTGTCGGAGCGTGTGAAATCAGGGCAGGAAAATGCTCGAAAAAAGGGCAAAACTATTGGCAGGGCGAAAGGAGTTGTAAAGGACAGGGATAAACTACTAAAACAATATAAAAGCCTCGCCAATGACCTTAAAAACGGTTTTTCGCTGAACAGATGTATGAAATTGCACGGGGTGTCAAAAAATACAGTTATAAAAGTGAAAAAAACCTTAACTAAATAAAAAACGAAAACCGATGAAACTCCATTCGCCATCGGTTTTACAATTAGGACACTGCCCTAAAAAACGTTAAAAATGAATACCGCCAGAACAGTTCTCGGTGGCGGTTTTACTCGGAAGCCACTGCCTTCCGAAATCATTAATTTTGTTCGAGAATTATTGTAAACATCATCGCCAATAATTATACATCCCTGCGCTGTATGGGAAAACGATACTACAAAGGTACATTAAAAAATAGATAAAAAAATTTCAGAAGTGTTTTTTTATTCCAAAAAGTTAAAAAAATATCTTTTTTTTTATACTTCATTAAAATTATTATATTTGTAACCGTAATATCAAAAAATATTGCGGCGTTCTTTACAACATATTAAAATAAAGCGTTAGCTTAAATCTTGTCTTTGAAAACTCGACACTTTTAAAGCACTACAAGACCTATAAGTGATACGCCCACGCACAGCGTGGGCTGTTCCTTTTTTGTAGTGCAGGTATGTCGAGTACCTCAAAGGCAATTTAGGTTACAGTTCCACGCTTTTTTATTTATAAATAACCAATCAGGAACTTGTGGTAAAATACATTATAAAATGAAAAAATCTTTTTTACTTATTTTAGGTGTGATGGTTCTGGTGTTGTGGGGGTGTACATCAGTCAAGCCAAAACAAATCGGAAAATTCACTATGATTGCTAATAGAAATATTGATTCTAAAGCCGATTATGTTTTATTAAGACCATATAGTGGTGGAAATATTGAAGCAGAAATAAAAAAATCAAGGTTTGCGACTATGGATGAAGCCATTGATAATACTGTTAAAATGGTTGCTGGCGGGGAATTTTTAAAAAATGTCAAAATATATATGATAAAGGTGAGCAGTTCAAATAAAGAAGATACACCAAATTACTATTTTGCTGTGGAAGGCGATATCTGGGGAATTAAAGGTCAAGAATTACCAATTGGTACATATCAAGGATTGAAAGTTGGAGATAGAGTACAATGGAGAGTTGGAGGCATCAATAATTTTGGCACAGTAACAGGAGTTGACCGAAGAGATTTAAAAAAATTTATTGTCAAACCTGATAACAAAAAGAAATATATAACAATAAAAGATGAGAAGTTGATACAAATCAACCAAGTGTCAAGTCCAGTCGGAAATAATGTAATCACAAATCCTGTTAATGAAAATAAAACCGATTTTAAAGTCGGTGATTATGTGATGTTCAAAGATGGAAATACAGGGGATTTTATTAAGGGCGAAATAACTACACTTTCTCAAAATGTTGCTTTTGTTGAATATCCAGACCCTATCAACATCGATAAAATTAAGGAGGTTGGGAAAGAAATATCTCAACTAACAAAAATTGACAAACCACTAACAAACAACAATGCCAATAACCAAATTATTGAAGTAAAACCAATAACTATTGGTGATTATGTATTATTTAGAAAACTTGATAATACTCCGCAAATTAAAGGTAAGGTGATAAAAATAAATCAGAACATTGCTACCATTGAATATACTGACCCTGCAAACATCAATAAATTAAGGGAAATCGAAATTGATATTAATAAGCTGATTAAAACTGAAAAATAATATAGCATTTATGAAAAAACAATTATTGTTGATTTTATTGTTATTTATCACACGGGTAGGTTTTTCATTTACCCTCATTGACTTTAAAGTTGGGGATTGGGTGGTATTTAAGAAAACGAATGAATTATTTATTGGAAAAATATCGGATATTAATAACAATAATGCGGTAATAGAATATGTTGACCCTATCAGTCCTGATAAACTAAAAGAATACATTGCCGAAATCAGCACCCTGATTAAAGTGAAAATCATAAAAGAAAAGAACGATTTGGAATTAAAAATGATGGTTTTTTTTAAAAATAATAATAGCGGTAAGTTATATGAAGGATACATTGCAAAAATAACAGGAACAACAGCATTGATAGAATACACAGACCCTTCAGTGCCAAACAAAATATTAGAACAGGAAACTGAATTTAGCAAGATTTTTATTGCTGTGAAATCAATACAAAAAGAGAGTTTTAAAAAAACAAAAAGTGAAAAGAATCCAGCAAAATCAAATGTTGAAAATTTAAAACCTGCCAAAATAAAGCCAGACTACCTAAAACACATTATTGCCGTTAACGGCTTGCAATTCGCATTTAAACGTGCATCCATCTGGTACGAATATAAGTTCAAAGAATTGATTGGGCTTCGGATTCCTATTTACATTGATTGGGATGCGCCAAATGGAAGCTATTATAATCAATGTGTTTTCTCTGTTGGAATTAACCCCAAGTTCTATTTTAATAGAAATAAGATTATTAAAGGATTCGCCGGAGTTGAAGTAATAGCCGGTATAAACCCGACCAAGTACAAAAATTTAGGCGATAATTTTTATTATATGGATTTCTTAGGTGATGTCGGCATTTCTATTAATCCAATAAAACATCTGAATATTACTGTAAATTGTGGTGCGGGCATAAATATAGATTTAGGGCAGCATATAAACACAAAAGCACTCTTTTCATATTATCCAGGAATAAGCATAGGATATAATTTCTAAAACCCAATATTCCTTTCGATTCTCTGCGATACCCCGATTTTCTCCCTGACTTTTTTCATTCTACCAAAAAATAGTATATTTACACCCAATAAATATTTACTATGTTCGAGCAAACTTTTAAAAATATTGACGATATACTGCACAAAGATGCTGGTTGCAGCAGCGAGTTGGATTATGTAGAACAAACGTCATGGATATTGTTTCTGAAATACCTTGACGATTTAGAAAAAGACAAACAAACAGCAGCCACCCTGTCGGGAAAGACTTATACAAACATCATCGCTAACGAATTTCGGTGGAACGTATGGGCTATGCCGAAAAACGGTGATGGTAAACTCGACCACCACAAAGCATTAAAAGGTGATGACCTTACGGATTTTGTCAACCTGAAACTGTTTCCATACCTGAAAAAGTTCAAGACCAATGCTGAACGTGCCGACACCATTGAATACAAGATAGGCGAGATATTCAGCGAACTGAAAAACAAGATACAGGGCGGTCATAACCTGCGTGATGTAATAAACCTCATTGACGAACTCCGTTTTCGCACCCATGCCGAAAAACATGAAATGAGCCACCTGTACGAATCGAAAATTCAGAACATGGGCAACGCAGGGCGTAACGGTGGCGAATATTACACGCCACGCCCATTGATAAAAACAATAGTGAAAGTGGTAGCACCCAAGATTAGCAACACCGTTTACGATGGAGCTGTAGGAAGTGCTGGTTTTCTATGCGAAGCGTTCAATTATATGAGAAGCAGCAAGGGCAAACCCGAAAACCTTACATCCAAAGACATAGAAACCTTACAGAAAAAAACATTTTTTGGTAAAGAAAAAAAATCGTTGGCGTACATCATTGGCATTATGAACATGATTCTGCATGGTATCGAAGCACCCAATATTATACACACCAATACACTTTCTGAAAACATTAGCGACATACAGGAAAAAGACCGCTACGATATTGTTGTGGCAAATCCACCATTTGGCGGGAAGGAACGTGGCGAAGTGCAGCAGAATTTCCCGATACGTACAGGCGAAACGGCATTTTTATTTTTACAGCATTTTATTAAGATTCTGAAAGCTGGTGGCAGGGCTGGCATCGTGATAAAAAACACTTTTTTGAGCAATACCGACAATGCTTCCGTTAGTTTGCGAAAACTATTGCTCGAAAGCTGCAACCTGCATACAGTTTTGGATTTGCCCAGCGGTGTATTTAGCGGTGCGGGTGTAAAAACCGTTGTGTTGTTTTTTGAAAAAGGCAAGCCCACCCGCAAGGTGTGGTATTATCAGTTGAATTTGGATAGGAATTTGGGCAAAACAAACCCGCTGAACGAGGCCGATTTAGCCGAATTTGTTGAATTACAGAAAACCTTTGCCGACAGCCCAAACTCTTGGACTTATGATGTTGCAAGCATTGACCAGAACACTTATGATTTGAGCGTAAAAAACCCAAACAAAAAGGAAGAAGTTGCCATACGCCAACCGCTTACAATTATTAAAGAAATGAAAGCATTGGATGATGAAAGTGCCAAAATTTTAGATTCAATTACAAAACTGATATGAAACAAGGTTGGGAAGTAAAAAGGCTTGAAGATGCTTGCGAAGTTGAATACGGGACAAGAGTTGTAAACAAAAGAGATGGTGGAACAATCTATCCTGTTTATGGTGGTGGTGGAGCAACATTTTTTATGGATACTTATAACAGAGAAAACTGTTTTATAGTTGCACGATTTGCAATGTCAGAGCAATGTACAAGGTTTGTAGCGGGTAAATTTTTTCTTAATGATAGCGGTTTAAGTGTAAAGCCAAAAAACACAAAAGAAATTTTACAAGATTTTTTGAACTTGCAAATCCTTTATTTGAACGACCATATATATTCACTTGCAAGAGGAGCTGCACAAAAAAATCTTGACGTCCCTGCATTTAGAAATATTGAAATAAGTTATCCCAAATCACTCCCCGAACAACGCCGCATCGTAGCCATATTAGACGAAGCATTTGCTGCCATAGCCAAAGCAAAAGCCAATGCCGAACAAAACCTTAAAAACGCCAAAGAAATTTTTGAGAGTTATTTGCAAGGGGTGTTTGAAAATGGAAATTGGGAGAAAAAAGAATTACGAGAGATAACAACAGTTTTAGGTGATGGACTACACGGAACACCAAAATATACAGTTCATGGCGATTACTATTTTATAAACGGAAATAACTTAAATGATGGAATAATTGAGTTTAAGGAAAACACCAAACGTGTTAATGTTGATGAATTTAACAAACACAAGAAAAATCTAACCGACAGAACTGTTCTTGTTTCAATAAATGGAACATTGGGGAATGTTGCATTTTACAATCGTGAAAAAATAATTTTGGGTAAGAGTGCTTGTTATTTCAATCTAAAGGAAAGTGTTGACAAGGGTTTTGTTAAGTATGTTTTATCAAGTCCGTATTTTATACATTATGCACACAGAGAAGCAACGGGAGCGACTATCAAAAATGTTTCTTTGAAGTCAATGAGAGAGTTTAAAGTTCCACTTCCATCAATCAAAGAACAACAATCCATTGTTCAAAAACTTGATGCCCTTTCAACCGAAACAAAAAAATTAGAAGCCATTTATCAAAAGAAAATAGAGGATTTGGAAGAATTGAAAAAAAGTGTGTTGCAGAAGGCTTTTGCAGTGGGTTAACAACCAAAGAAATTGCTGTATGACAGAGCTACAACTTAAAGAATTATTAAACGAATTGGTAAAACAGCCCAACGAAAGCGAATGGGTAGAGTTTAAACTCAATTTTCACTCACCCGAAGAAATCGGAGAAAGATTGTCCGCTTTATCAAATGGTGCTTGCATCCACAATCAACGTTTTGGCTATTTAGTTTTTGGTGTAGAAGATAAAACCCATCTTATCAAGGGTACAACATTTAAAGCCAAATCACATAAAAAAGGAACTGAAGACCTTGAACATTGGCTGGCTACACGTTTAAACCCAAGAATTGATTTTAATGTGTATGAATTTGATTACGATGCTGCACGGCATATTTCTATCTATATTATTCCAGCGGCAAAAAATCAACCTGTCGAATTTCTACATCAGGCGTATATTCGGGTAAATACTATTACCCGCAAACTTAATGAGTTTCCCGAAAAACAGGCGAAAATCTGGAAAAAGGAAAAAAGCCCATTTGAAAAGGAAATTGCTAAAGACAATTTATCGGCTTCGGATATTACGAAGTTTTTAAGCACCGAAACCTATTTTGATTTAATGAAACTTCCGTATCCTTCTAATCAACAAGCCGTGATTGATAAATTTATGGAAGAAGGTCTGGTGGTTAAAAGTAAAGGGTATGCAATCACAAAATTGGGAGCTTTGCTCTTTGCCAAACAGTTAAAGGACTTTGAAAGTGTTGAAAGAAAATCAGTACGGGTAATTGTTTACAAAGGTAAAAACAAGGTTGAAACGGAAAGAGAACAAATCGGGGGCAAAGGATATGCCCTGGGCTTTGAAGGGCTTGTAGATTGGATTAACAGCCAGTTGCCCGCCAATGAAGAAATTGGAAAGGCATTGAGAAAAGAAACCCGAATGTATCCCGAAATTGCCATCAGAGAATTGGTGGCTAATGCACTTATCCATCAGGATTTGAACGAAAAGGGATTTCCAATGGTTGAAATTTTTACGGATAGAATTGAAATCTCAAATTCAGGAACTCCGTTGGTTACACCAGAACGATTTATTGATGCGTATCTTTCAAGAAACGAAAAATTAGCTGATTTAATGCGTAGAATGGGCTATTGTGAAGAAAAAGGAAGCGGTTTGGATAAAGTGATTTTTTATAACGAGTTATTTCAATTACCGCCAATTAATGTAGTGGTTACCGAAAACAGAACAAGAGTAACGATGTATAGTTACAAAACCCTGAATAATTTAGATAAAAAGGAAAAAGTAAGGGCTTGTTACCAGCACGCTTGTTTAAAATATGTTTCAAATGAAAAAATGACTAATCAATCATTAAGAGAGCGGTTTAAAATAGAAGACCAAAACGCAGCAATAGCATCCCGAATAATCAGAGATTCATTAGAGGAAGGCGTAATTAAAGAAGATGACCCTGAAAGTAAATCAAGAAAATATGCAAGTTATATACCGATTTGGGCATAAAATCTTATTTGATGGTTATTTGATAGAACCAATACTAATTAATTGTAAAGTGCTGATAATGTGTGTTTTGTTATTTGATGGTTATTTGATTGAACAATAAATTAAACCAATGAACGAATCCGAAACCAGAGCCGAACTAATCGACCCCAAGCTGCGTGAAAGCGGTTGGGGCGTGGTGGATGGTTCAAAAATCCACCGTGAACACCCTATTACCGAAGGGAGAATACAAGCAGGCGGTATAAGAGGTAAGAAATTAACTGCCGATTATGTGTTGGCATACAAGGGCGTTAAACTTGCCGTTGTAGAAGCCAAAAGCAATAATTTGCAAGTAGGCGAAGGCGTGGCACAGGCGAAACTATACGCCGAAAAGCTGATGTTACATAACACCTATGCCACCAACGGAAAAGAGATTTACGGCATCTGCATGAAAACGGGCAAAGAAGGATTGATAGCCAAGTTTCCCACCCCCGATGAATTATGGAACAAGACATTTGCAGAAGTAAACGAATGGCGTGATAAGTTCGCATCTGTGCCATTTGAGGATAAAAGCGGTACGTGGCAGCCACGATATTATCAGGAAATAGCCGTACAAAAAACAATGGAAGCCATTGCCGACAACAAAAAACGCATTTTGCTGACATTAGCAACAGGCACTGGCAAAACGGCTATAGCCTTCCAAATAGCATGGAAACTGTTCCATACACGCTGGAATTTAAAGCGTGATGGCAGTCGCAGACCGAACATATTATTTTTAGCCGACAGAAATATTTTAGCCAACCAAGCATACAACGAATTTTCTGCTTTTCCTGAAGATGAAAGAGTGAGGATAAAGCCAAGCGAAATAAAGAAAAAAGGTCGTGTTCCCACCAACGGCAGCATTTTCTTTACAATTTTTCAAACCTTTATGAGTGGTACAGATGCAGAAGGCAAGTCCGCACCATATTTTGGCGATTATCCACCCGATTATTTTGATTTTATCATTATTGACGAATGTCATAGAGGCGGTGCAAATGACGAAAGTAACTGGCGTGATATTATGGAATATTTTAGCCCTGCCGTTCAGTTGGGTATGACAGCCACCCCGAAAAGGGTCGAGAACATTGATACATACAAGTATTTTGGCGAACCCGCTTATGTCTATTCCATGAAAGACGGCATTAACGATGGTTTTCTTACGCCTTTCAAAGTAAAACGGATAAAAACCACCCTTGATGAATATATCTACACAAGCGATGACCGCATTATTGAAGGCGAAATAGAGGAAGGCAAATTATACACCGAACCCGATTTCAACAGGATTATAGAGATTAAGGAACGGGAAGCCAAGCGTGTTAAGATATTTATGAACGAAATCAATCAGAATGAAAAGACGATTGTTTTTTGTGCCACGCAAGACCACGCAGCAGCCGTTCGTGATTTGATAAACCAAATAAAGACATCCACAGAACCAAACTATTGTGTGCGTGTTACAGCCAATGATGGCGAACTGGGCGAACAACATCTGCGTGATTTTCAGGATAACGAAAAAACCATCCCTACCGTATTAACCACTTCGCAAAAACTCTCCACAGGCGTTAATGCTCGTAATATCAGAAACATTGTTCTGTTACGCCCCATTAATACAATGATTGAGTTCAAGCAAATCATTGGGCGTGGCTCACGGCTGTACGAAGGCAAGGAGTATTTTACGTTATACGATTTTGTGGATGCGTATCATCATTTTGCCGACCCTGAATGGGTCGGTGACGTTGATGATACTCCTTGCGAAACATGCGGTCAGTTGCCTTGCGTATGCGAAAGAAAAGGGAAACAACCTTGTCCGACATGCAACCAAATTCCCTGTATTTGTATTAAAGAGCCATCTGAACCATGCTATAAATGCGGACAAAGTCCTTGTGTTTGTGTAAAAAAGGTAAAAGTAAAATTACGGGATGGTAAGGAGCGTGAAATACAACACATGATAGGCACATCGTTTTGGAGTGCAGATGGTGCGCCTATTACGGCAGAAGAATTTCTGAACAGCTTGTTTGGCGAACTGCCCAACCTATTCAAAAGCGAAGAAGAATTACGGCAGTTATGGAGCAATCCGCTAACAAGAAAAACATTGCTTGAAAAGTTAGACCAAGCAGGATTCGGCAAGGGCGATTTAATCATTTTGCAACAACTGATAGATGCCGAAAAAAGCGACTTGTTTGATGTGTTGGAATATGTATTTAACAGCAGTTTCAAGCCAATAACAAGAGAGGCAAGAGTTGCAGCAGCACAGGCAACAATATTTGCCTTGCTCAACAATAAACAGAAGGAGTTTATTGAATTTGTACTTACAAAATACATCGAAACAGGCGTGGAAGAACTTGACCAAGAAAAACTGCCCATCCTGCTTACAAGCAAATACCAATCGTTTGAGGATGCTGGAGAAGTTCTCGGAGATTTACTGAAAGTAAAGGATTTGTTTATAGATTTTCAGAAGTATTTGTATCAGAAAATAGAGGTAGCGTAGGATAGAGAATTTTATGGAAAGAAATTTTTAATTAAAATAAGATGAGAAAAACAAATCAACCTGAAATGGATTTGTTTGATGTGTCTATTACGAAGATATTAGAGAAACTTGTATTGCAATACAACAAAGATTTCCGTAGTGAGGTTTTCCGAGCAAAAAAAAAGTATCAGCAATATGTCCGAAATATTATTTCTGATAAAACAGGTCTTACTCTAACAAATAAAACTTTTGAAGTTCAAGACATAGGAGGTAATTATAATTATGAAAAGAAATCTCAAATAAAAATCAATATTGTTGACAAAATCCCAGATTCTTTAACGGAAATATTAGAAAAACATTCAAAAGATATAATAGAATTGCTCTTTCATTACAGGAAAATGAAAGTTGTGGTCAAAGAAATGGATTACCAGCTATTAAATCACACCCGATTCGGCCAATTTCATGATAATATTTGTAATAAGAAAGAAATAAAAAAGGCTAAGCAATTTTTTTTAAAATTAATGGCTGAAGTTGAAAAATCAGGCATAATTGATGACTTGAGAAAGACAACGCCTGATTATACTGGCAGATATTATCCCGATACCAATACCATTGAAATTTATTGGCTTTCCATAGGTTTATTTGGAGTGTTGTATGAATTACCAATAGAGCATTTTACCTTGATAACATTAATACACGAGCTTGCTCATGGGTATACACACAAAGGATTTGACATTGATGGAAATTTGTGGGATACTGAAAATTTTAAAAAAGCGGATAGACATATTACAGAGGGATTAGCTCAACATTATACCTATAATATTTGTAAAAATTATTTTGATTTTATTCTCCCAAGTTTTGAAGAGTTTTATTGCGATTCATCAAGTGAATATATTGAATATAAAAAATGGTTTTCTGCAAACGATAAAGACATCTTTGAAACAACCAGACGAGTGTTGCTGAATACACGTTCAAAGGATATTAAATTGTATCCTGTTTTTCTTAAAGAACTAAATAGGATAAAAGCTGAAAATAGAAAGCAGCAATGATTCCACTTTGTATTTTTTTGCTATAATTTAAGGATAAGAACACTATCAATTGTATGTAAAAGTGTGTGTAAAAATAAAAAAGTCCTTGTAATTATCTGTATTACAAGGACTTCTGTGAATTTTGGCGGTCCGGACGGGACTCGAACCCGCGACCCCGTGCGTGACAGGCACGTATTCTAACCAGCTGAACTACCGAACCAGAATTAAGCGTGCAAAGATACACTTATTTTGAAACTGCACAAAAGAAAAATAAAAAAATTATTTTTTCCAGAGATCCCATGCCTGTTCTGCCTGTGCTACTAACATATCCATCCCATTCACCACCGAAGCCTGCCGTTGCTCACATTTCATCATAAAAGCGGTTTTTGCAGGATTGTAAATCAGGTCGATGCATATATGATCTCCCGAAACAAAATCGTACGGAATATCCGGAAATTTCTCAATTTCAGGAAACATACCCATAGGTGTAGCATTGATGAGCAGTTTATGCTCTGATACTATTTGCCCGGACAGTGTCTGATATGAATAAATATCAGCATTAACCGGTTTTCGTGAAACGAAACTAAATGGTATCTTTTTTTTCGCCAGGACATAAGCTACCGCTTTGGAACTGCCACCTGTTCCTAATATCAAAGCCCTGACGTTTCCGGGTAAGGAAAAATTCTCCAGCAGCATTTCAAACCCAAAAACATCGGTGTTATAACCCTTAGTTGTTAGATTATTGTCTTTTTTATAAAATTTAATTGTGTTCACTGCCCCCACAATACCGGCTTCCCAGTCAATCTCATCCAGATGCTCTATGATACTTTGTTTAAAAGGAATGGTCACATTCAATCCTGCAAATTCAAAACGTTGAATTAGTGAATGAAAATCGCCAATATCATTCAATGGAAATAAAAAATATTTGGCATCATTTATCTTTTCACGCCTGAATTTTTCTGAAAAATACTTTTCTGAAAAAGAGTGTTTTAACGGGTAGCCGATAAGCCCGAATATCCGCATGCCCTATGCGTGCTTTGATTTTTTCCTTTTTTGATAGAGCTTATATCCATAATATACAACGATAAAAATAAGTACCGCTAAAACTACATAATCGATCATATGACTGTACTTCATGATCTCATCCCAGTTTTCTTTCAGGTAATATCCCGCAACGGTAAGTATGGTATTCCAAATACCGGCACCTATAACGGTGTAAATAGAAAATCGCAGCAAATTCATTCTTCCCATACCGGCCGGTATTGAGATCACATGCCTTACAAGAGGAATAAAACGGCAGATAAATACAATGATGTCGCCACGTTTCTGAAACCATTTTTCTGTAATATCAAGGTCGTGTTTATCAAGCAGGAGGTATTTCCCCCATTTTTCCACCAGAGGCCTCCCTCCTTTCGCCCCCATCCAATAACCTATCAACGATCCGATAATGCTGCCAAGCGTGCTGAAAAAAATCACACCTGGCCAGTTCATGGTCCCTTCGTAAATAGCAAACCCTGCAAAAGGCATTACAGCTTCGCTTGGAACAGGCGCCACCATACTTTCAAGAATCATCAAAACCATGATGCCTAAATATCCGGCCGATTCAATAAAATTTGTCGCAAAGTCGGCAATCCATGCCGTTAAACCCGTATGAACTTCAGTAGCTGCCATTTTTGCGGTATCGGCAGCCTGTACCATCTTTTGAAGTAAAACCATAAAAAAAATTTGTGCAAAAATAGCATTTTTTAGCTAAGCGGGCAGAAAAACCTATAATACAGGTAAAATACCGGCTCATTAATAGTTCACCATATCCCAAAAAAAGTCCAGGTTTTGAAGCCGGGAATCAAATTCAAAAAATTCACCGGCCTTATTTTTATTTTGCGAAACAGCCAGCTCAAAACAGCGGATGGCCTCTTTTTCTTTTCCGGATAAATAATATAATGCCGCCAGGCGGTACAGGAGCGAGATATTGTCTGACTGCTCGTCTAATCCTGTTGTAACACACTGTATGGCATCCCCTGTCTTCCCAGAATAATATAAAAGCTCCGAAATATCAAGCAGAATATCTCCATTGGCAGGATCAAGCTCATAAACCTTATAATAGGCTTCCAGCGCCTGATCGGGCTGGTCCATATTTGATAAAAGATCGCCGAGAATATACCAGTACTCTGAGTTAATCGGTTCAACATCAACAGCCTTTCGCATATAAAGCAGGGCTTTTGAAAAGTTGCAATTCTCCTCATAGACCGTTCCCAGGCCCATCCAGGCTTCGGCCATGTATTCGTCGAGTTCAAGGGCACGATGGTAGTTTTCAATTGCCTTGTTCCATTCATTCATTTTTTCGTAACATTCCCCCAAATAATAAAACGTCAGGGCATCGGGTTCTTCTACTGCTATAAGTTCCTGAAAAACCGCAACAGCTTCGTTAAAACGCTCGAGCGCGTTCAGGCCATGGGCTTTATTATAATAGGCCGAAACAAATTTTTCATTAATGGCAATAACATAATCATTGGCTTCAATAGATTTTTCATAAAGCCCCATATTGCCATAGGCAATAGCAAGGTTGAACCATGCAACATCGGAATATGGATAATTTCGGATATAGTGGGTGAAAAATTTTATGGATTCTTCGGTACAGTTCAAAATTTCAAAACAATAACCCAGTTCATAAAGTAAATTGCTGTTGGTAGGATCTTTGTCAAGAGCGGTTTTCAGGTAATTCAGCGCCTTGTTGTAATTACCTGCGTTTTCATATTCATAAGCAATATTAGAGTAAATTTCGCAGGGGTCATCCCAGGTATTGATCAGTTTTTTGTATTCATTTATGGAATGTGTGTACATTTTTAACTGACTGTAAATACATGCCTTTGCAAAATTAATCTCCGGGTCTTCTTCGGTATCAGATTTTATCCTTTTTAATATCTTTAAAGCCTTGTCGGATTCGTTGCCCGAGGCGTGCAACATGGCCAAACGCAATAACAAAGCATCAGAATCAGGATGCAGCCTGATGGCATACTGCAGGGCACGGTCAGTTTGTTTCAGGTTGTCTTTGGCAAAATAGAAATCAATGATATCTTCAAATTCGTAAACATCAAAAAAAACAGGTTCGTTTTGGTTCAGCATATGCTCAAAACGTGAGACCAGCGAAGTAACTTCCACATCATCAAAATCATCAAATCCCTCAAATTCATCAAAATAATCCGACATCTTATCGCTCTTTTTTGTTTAGCAAATATAAGTAATAATATTTAATTTCTGTAACTTTTTCCATTAAAATTACGGAATCCGGATTTTTTTTTAAAAAAATCTTTTTTTATATCACGATAGTTTTAACAATGAAGTAATTTTGCATTAGAATTAAAATTATTTCAGATGCCATTAATCAAATCCATATCCGGTATCCGCGGCACCATCGGAGGAAAGCAGGGCGAAGGCCTCAGTCCGCTTGAAGTTGTAAAATTCACCGGGGCTTACGCGTCATTTATTTCCGATCCCAAAACCCGCTGCAAAATTGTTGTAGGGCGCGATGCGCGCATTTCCGGCGACATGGTCAACAAACTTGTTTGCGGGACATTGATGTCGATGGGGATCGATGTAATCGATATCGGACTGACCACGACACCTACTGTTGAAATTGCCGTTCCCGAGTTACAAGCCCAGGGAGGGATTATCATTACGGCAAGCCATAATCCCAAAAACTGGAATGCCCTCAAACTGCTGAACTCCCAAGGAGAATTTCTGACAAACCAGGAAGCTGCTGATTTTTTGAAGATTGCCGAAAAAAACGACGGTGTCTTTGCAGATGCCAATGACCTTGGAAAATACAGCGTGAATGGCACACTCATTGATCTGCACATTGATAAAATATTAAAACTCCCCCTGGTAGATGTTGAAGCAATAAAAAAAGCTAAATTCAATGTTACGATTGATTGTGTTAACTCTACGGGAGGCATAGCCGTCCCCCGTTTGTTAAAAGCTCTTGGTGTTTCGGATGTCCGTGAACTTTTTTGTGTGCCCGACGGGAAATTCCCTCATAACCCAGAACCTTTGCCCGAAAATCTCGGAACGCTGTCTGAAAGTGTTGTGAAAAACAAATCGCATGTGGGCTTTGTTGTTGACCCGGATGTTGATCGTCTTGCTATTGTATGCGAAGACGGAGAATTTTTTGGTGAAGAATACACGCTCGTCGCTGTTGCGGATTATATATTGAGCAATACACCCGGAAATACGGTTTCAAATTTATCATCAAGCTCCGCATTGCGCGACGTCACAAAAAAATACGGCAAGGAATATTTCACTTCTGCGGTTGGCGAAGTAAATGTTGTGGATGTAATGAAAAAGAAAAAGGCCGTGATCGGCGGCGAAGGCAACGGCGGGGTTATCTATCCTGAGCTGCATTATGGCCGGGATGCCCTGCTGGGTATCGCCATGTTTCTTACACACCTTGCCAAATCAAAATGCACCTGCTCCACGTTAAGGACAAAATACCCTGATTATTTCATTTCAAAAAACAAAATAGAAGCCGGCAGCGATGTTGATATTTATAAAATCCTGGACCAGATTAAGGAAAAATACAAAAACCACCCTGTAAATACAGCCGATGGTGTCCGCATCGACGTTGAAGAAGGCTGGGTCCATTTACGCAGATCCAATACAGAACCTATCATTCGCATATATGCTGAAAGCGATTCGATGGTAAAAGCCCAGTCACTAACAAAAAAACTATTAAACGATATTAGGGAACTACTGAATAAGAATCCTTTTGATGATTAGCACCCTGCGCGAGAATGTCTTATTTTTCTTAATCCATTTACCATTTCAATTATAAACTGCGATACTATGATCTATTTTGACAACGCAGCAACGACTCCTTTGGACAGCGAAGTTTACGAAACCATGTGTAGGGTAATGAAAGATCATTATGGCAATCCTTCATCAACCCACGCTGCTGGCCGTAACAGCAAAGTATTGATCGAGGATTCACGATCGGCCATTGCAGGCATTCTGGATGCAAAACCTTCGGAAATTTATTTTACCTCATGCGCTACAGAGGCTATCACCACTGCAATACATGGGGTTGTAACATCGTACGGAATACGAAAGATCATTACGACCGCCATTGAACACCATGCAGTTACACATGCCATTGATGACGTTCATAAAACAACTCCCGTGCAGGTTTCTTTTGTAAGGATTGACAAAGATGCAAACCTTGATCTGGAGCATCTTGAAGAGCTTTTGAATGAAGAAGAAAAAGCATTTGTAATTATTATGCATGCCAATAATGAAACAGGCACATTGTTTCCATTTCAAGAAATTTCAAAACTTTGCAGGGAATACCATGCGCTGTTTTTATCCGACATGGTTCAGAGCATGGGAAAATATGAGAAATTATTGTCTGATCATGGTCCTGATATTACCTGCTGTTCGGCTCACAAATTCCACGGCCCTAAAGGGATTGGTTTTTTGTATCTCAGGGGGAACACTAAAATCTCCCCATTAATCAGTGGAGGTGGCCAGGAACGCAACATGCGATCGGGAACTGAAAACATTTACGGAATTGCCGGCATGGCCAAAGCTTTTGAAGTTGCTTACCGCGATATGTCTGGGAACAGGGAATATATTTCAAACCTGAAATCATATTTTGTTGAAAAACTAAAACTAAATTTTCCAGAACTGATATTCAATGGATGCTGCGACAGCAAGGGATTGTATAACATTATTAATGTATCAGTGCCCGATGTTTATAACAACAAATTATTGCTTCAGAAACTGGACATAATGAATATTGCCGTTTCTGGCGGTAGCGCCTGTAATTCGGGTGTTGTAAATGTATCGCATGTACTCCGTGCACTGCTTGCCAATACAGCGATACCCGCGATCCGCTTTTCGTTCAGCAAATACAACACCGTTGAAGAACTTGACAAGGTTCTTGAAGTTCTTAGTGAGATTCTGTTCAGGAAATAAGATCAGGGCTTTTTCTTTTCGACGAGCTTTATTTCTCTCTTGGGATTTAATAAAGCATTGACTATTTTATAATCTTCGTAACGATAAATCATACAGCCAACATTTTCATATCCCCCTGAGGAAATTTTTCTAAAAATATATTCTGCATCAAGCAGCGAAAAATTGAATTGTTCAATACAACCCTGAAAGTTCTTTCCGTATTTTTTCAAAGCAGCAGTAAAATACATCATGATATCATATCCGTGATAGCCATAATAATCAGGGTCTGTACTATATTTACGCCTGAATTTTTTAATAAAATCAACAGTTTCCGTTTTCGTATAGTCAATAAAATAGCTTTCAAACAGGTGGAGGTTCAGGTTCATAAGGTATTCCAGATCGAGGCTGGAATATTGCTCCCACGAAGGTTGTCCGAAAAGTACTATCTTATATTTGTGGGCAGTTTCGTTCAGGTTGCGGATGTAGGCCGATACGAACGCTTCACCTTCAGCCAGTGTGATTATTACATTAATAGTATCCTTATTTAGTTTTTCTGATATTCCGGCAAAACCTTTACCGGCATATTCAACCGTATAATAAGTAAAAAGACTTTTGCCCTGATTGATAAGTGCTGCATTTTTATTAAAAGTTTCCACCAAACTGCTGTCGGTATTTCTGTTAACAACAATAAGATTGCAGCCCGGGTATGTTCCTGCAATAAAGTTAATAACCTTGCAAGCCTGAGAAGAATCGGAGGCAACCAGTTTAAAAACAAAAGGATTGTCTTTTATTACCGATTCTTTTTTTGTAAAAGGATTAACGATATTGATTTCGTTTGTTTTTGCCCATTCAGCAAAATGAGTAAAATTATTCATAAAAAACGGGCCAATGATCAGATCCATATTTTTAAGTTCGGTTTTCTGTTTTATGAAATCAACAGCATCCGTCTTTTCATTAACATCATAGACATAGATCATCAATGACATCCCGCTTTTCTTAATAGAATCAACAGCAACCCGCACACCTTCGTAAAATTGAATAAAATCAAGCGATTTATATGAAGAAACCGGAGTTTTATTATCAGTGGTGTCGATGCTGTATGTTCTTTCGAGATAAAAGGGAATTAACAAGGCTATCCGGTAGGTACCCTGCAATCCGGGCTTACCGCAATCAATAAAAATAACAGAATCTTTTCTTTTCCCTGGATCTTTTTCTTTGACAGAATCCTTAACGACTGTTTTTCCAAGGACGGCACCTATCGGAAGCCTTATCTGCTGACCTATCTGTATAGTTTCTGTCAGCCCCGCATTTATTTTTTTCAGGTCATCAACAGTCGTGGAATACTGCCGTGCAATTGAATAAATGGTTTCGCCTTTCTGCACCACATGCAAACCAAATGTATTTTTTTCAGGTTCCTGTTGTTTTTTCTCCGGCACAGGTATCTGAATGATCGTTCCCGGTTTGATCTTTTCTGTCAGTCCCGGATTGATGTTCATGATATCACTGACCTTCACATTATAATTAAAAGAAATTTCATAGAGGGTTTCGCCCCTTTTAACCTCATGAGAAATATATTTTTGGGGTTCCCCGCTTTTAATTACCGGAATTTTCAGTATGGCGCCGGCTCTTAGGCCTTTTTTAATTTCAGGATTAGCTAGTAATATTTCATCCATACTTACCGTATACGCCTTGGAAATACCATATATTGTTTGCCCCGGATTGACGGTATGCAAATAATATTCTGTATTTTCAATAATTTCTTTTTTTGTGCTGATTTCAACTTCCTGTGCCGAAAGATTTGACAAAAAAGAAAATATCAAACAAACAAAAACAAATGTTCTTAACCTGGTCATATTATTCCCATTCTATTGTTGCAGGTGGTTTGGAGCTTATATCGTACACCACGCGGTTTACACCTTTAACTTTATTGATAATTTCGTTGGAAACTTTTGCAAGAAACTCATAAGGCAGATGCGACCAGTCGGCTGTCATGCCATCGGTGGAGTTTACCGCCCTTAATGCGACCACATTTTCATAGGTACGTTCATCTCCCATAACGCCGACAGATTGTATCGGAAGCAACATCGCCCCTGCCTGCCACACTTTGTCGTACAAATTATTTGATTTCAATCCTTCAATAAAAATATGGTCGACTTCCTGCAAAATACGTACCTTTTCGGCAGTGATATCGCTGATGATGCGGATTCCCAGGCCGGGGCCCGGAAAAGGATGACGGTTGAGTATTTCAGGCTTAATTCCAAGAGAAAATCCTACTCTTCTCACCTCATCTTTAAAAAGCGATTTAAGCGGTTCAACAATATTGAGTTTCATAAAATCAGGCAAACCGCCTACATTATGATGCGATTTGATGGTTGCCGAAGGCCCTTTAACAGAAATGGATTCAATCACATCCGGATAAATGGTGCCTTGTGCCAGCCATTGCACATCTTTAATTTTATGGGCTTCCTGATCAAAAACTTCAATAAAAACTCTTCCTATAATCTTTCGCTTCTTCTCAGGTTCTGAAACCCCGGATAGTTCGCGCAGAAATTGTTCTCCAGCCCTCACTCCCGTAACATTCAAACCCATACTCTTATAATTCTCAAGTACCGTTTCAAATTCATTTTTCCTGAGCAGGCCATTATCCACGAAAATGCAAAACAACCTGTCGCCAATAGCTTTGTGTAAAAGCATAGCCGCTACACTTGAATCCACGCCACCTGACAATCCGAGTAATACCTTATCGTTTCCCAGCTTTTGTTTCAGTTCGTTCACTGTAGTTTCAATATAAGAATCAGGTGTCCATGTCCTGCTGCATTTGCAGATGCCGATAATAAAATTTTTCAGGAGTATCATTCCGTCCGTGGAGTGGTACACTTCAGGATGAAACTGTATGCCGTATGTAGGCTCTCCTTCTATGTGAAAACCGGCAAAATTGACCTCAGGTGTGCTTGCAACGATCCTGAAATTATCGGGTGCTGAAAGTATCGTATCACCATGCGACATCCACACCTGACTGCCTTCCGGCATACCTGTTACAAGCTCGGATGACTGATCGACAAACGAAAGATTTGCCCTGCCATACTCCCTGATCTCAGAGGGCAATACTTCTCCGCCGCTGCTGTGCGCCAGATATTGTGCGCCATAACAAACAGCAAGAACAGGTATTTTTCCTCTGATCCCTGAAAGATCAGGCATCGGGGCATTCGCCTGGCGGACCGAAAAAGGGCTGCCTGAAAGAATCACTCCTTTAATATCACTTGTAACAGCCGGCTTATTATTATAAGGGTGTATTTCGCAATATACATTCAACTCCCTGACACGGCGGGCAATCAGTTGTGTATACTGTGAGCCGAAATCAAATATTAATATCGTTTCCTGCATAACCTTTTTTGTACAGCAAAGTTATAAAAAATTCAATGCAGGGAATACCAAGAATGAGGTATTTATTAACACGCCGGCAATCAAAATCTGCTCGTTCCCTTACTACTGAAAGCGGTCCATGAAGAAACAACTTTTATCTTCCCTCAACAGGAGTAGCAAAATATAATCAACAGAACCAGTTTGGTTATTTGAAGGGTTATTTATCAATCTATTTGGTACCGGGCTTTGGATTGACAATGACATTAGTTCCTTTTTCGCTTTTTAAGTCCACATTGCCCCTTCCCTTTATGAATCCTGTAACCTTAAACTCCGTACGCCTGTTGAGCTGATGATCTTCTTCCGTGCATTCAACACCATCCGAACAATTATTTATCAGCATTTTTTCACCATACCCTTTGGCGGTGATCCTTTCTTTATCTATACCCATACTGATGATATAATTGACTGCCGATTCAGCTCTTTTTTGCGATAAAACTTCATTGTACCTGTCGGATCCACGACAGTCGGTATGTGATCCGAGTTCAATTTTTATTTCAGGATTATCAACGAGTATCTTAAGCAGTTTGTTGAGCTCAATTGCCGCGTCAGGACGTATAAACCATTTATCAAAATCATAATAAATATTTTCAAGCACAATGGGCACATTGACTTTGATTTTTGTCAGCAGCAATTCCACTTCCACAGTATCATGTTTGGTGATGCAATAAGGCATTTTTACTGTTTGAACGGAAGCAAAATACCCTTCGCGTGATCCTTTAACCTCATATTCGCCATTGCAATTAGCCGTGGCGAAAAAAATGCCCGGATCACCACTGATATAGGAAAGCGGGTTGTTATCAACTGTATTTTTAATATTAACATCCACGCCGTCCAATACAGCGGTGGTACTATCGTCGAACTTCTCTTTTGTAATTACGGCCAGGATAAGGCTTACCGGTGGTGAAGCTACAAAACTGTAAATATCATCGCTACCCTTGCCTCCTTTGCGATTTGACGAAAAATAACCCGACTTCCCTGTTTCGGTATAATATATTGAAAAATCATCCCTCGGTGAATTCATCGGAGATTTTAAGTTTTCCGGACTGCTCCAGCTATTTTTGCTACCCCTGGAACGAAACAAATCCAGCCCTCCCATTCCGGGATGGCCATCGCTGGAAAAATAAAGCGTACCGTCATCATCCAAAAAAGGAAATACTTCTTTACCGGGAGTATTGATGATATTCCCGGCATTTTGTGGCTGCGACCACGAGCCATCATCTCTTTTGGTGCAGTAATAAATATCTGATCCGCCATATCCCCCCGGCATATCCGAAACAAAATACAGGATATTTCCTGTAATGTTGATAGCGGGATGGCCTACGGAGTATTCTTCCGGTTTGTTATATGCAAAGGCTTTGACACCCGACCAGCCGCCGTTTTTACTGTAATCAGCTAAAAAAATCTCAAGACGGTTGGTATAATCCGCTGCCGTAGAATGATCGTACCAACTGGTTGGGTCAGGATTGATCGGCTTTTTTTTCACCCGCACCATTTCAGTCCTGGTGAAATAGAACACCCCATCGTTGTCGTCCATAATACCGGGTCCGTTGTGGTATTTATAATTCAAAGAGTTTACCACCCTGAATTGCCCGGTAGGATTACCCTGCCCGTCAGCTTGAACACTATAGAGTTTGAGATAGGGATTTCCTGTCCAACTGTACAGTTCTTCGTCACCCCTGATTTTGCGGTCAGAGGTCAGCAAAAAGTTTTTACCGGCAGGAACCAAACCAAAGTCGCTGTTTTCACTATTCACCTCTACCATATTGGCCACATCAATGAACTCTGGTTTTCCCATCCATTGTTTTGACTTTTCACACGCTATAACTTCGTTTTCTGTTGCTGTTGACTTTTCCGGAACCATCGTCTTGTATCTCTCATATTGTTTAATAGCATTATCGTAAAGTCCTTCAGACTTTAAAAGTGAGGCATACCTGAATACGTCTCCGGCCGTAGCTCCCGGATTTTCCACAACCCGGCCCATTGTTTCCATAGCCTTTGTGGTATTATTCACCATCAGATAACATTCGGCCAGGTTCCGCAAGTCATTTATGGCAGGCGCAGCGACACTGTTAGTGTATATCTCAATGGCCTTAGGATATTCATAAACCGCCATGAGATCCTGCGCTTTCTGAAAGTCGTTCTGTGCCCGTACCTGAAACCCAGAAACAATGCATGCAATCAGCACTACCAGAAAAATTGCGTGGGAATGTATTGTTTTCATAACGTTAAGTTTTTAATATTTAAAAATATCTCGGTGTTCTCATCTTGGTATCGGCCTTTTTAGGGAAGGTATATCCCAGTATTATTTCATGCCCGGAATAGTTTTTTAGGGCCGTCAGTGAAAGTGTATAGGAATATCCTATCCTGAAACTTCTGGTAATGTTCCATTCCGTCATAAATATCATCGCATTGCGCGACCTTAGTGTTTTATCCAAATCCGGGTTCTTAAAAATATTCGCGCCGAACCTTACTGTGGTGCCCACCCAAAACAATTCCCTGATCAGAAAAAAGCAGTTGATATCTAGATCGGCAGGGGCCTTGAAATCTTCCCTGAGTGAAAAACTCGGCTTGATTTTCAGGTTTTTCCCTGCATCAAAAACATAACCCGATGTCAGGTAATAATGACGAGACTGTTTGGCTATAAGCAGGTCTTTACTTTTCCACACATCAGCAAATAACTCTGTTACGGATAAACCGGCATAAAAGCGGTCACTGTATGCAAACAATCCAACTTTTGAGTCGAAATTCACCTTGTTGACCTTGGTCCTGGGGATGGCAGGATCATACACATTATCTTGCGTAAGTTTGGTGCCATCAACGGTGAAGTTGGATACACCCAACGCCAGGCCCAGCGACATACGCCACTTTTCGTTGAACTGAATGATGTAGGAATAACTGCCGAAAATACCCTGCTGCGACTGGGCGCCTATCATGTCGTTGATAATATGCAACCCCAATCCCATGTTCTTATAGACAGGGCCTTCCGCACTTATGGTCTGGGTGGTGGGCGCTCCTTCAAAACCAGCCCACATGATCGAATACGACCCGTTGATATTGATCAGTTGCTTGGTGCCCGCATAAGCAGGATTAATGATCATCTCATTGAAGATATACTGGGTAAACGGGGCATTCTGCTGGCTATAGCCGTACACGCTGATCAGCAGAAAGGCGAAAATTAGTCTGAGCGTTTTCATCTTATTCAGGTTTTTTTTATTTATAACTATCTCAATATGGTCACATAACCTTTAAATACAACATCTTCTTCACACATTTTTACTTTTATGATATAGAAATAAGTGCCTTCAAGCAGATCGCTGCCGGTCCAGTCGTTCATATAGCTCTTTTGTGTGAAGATCTCATTGCCCCACCGATTGATCAGTACCACTTCATTATCGGGGTAAAGGTTCAGGTTATCGACAACCCAGACATCGTTGATACCATCACCATTGGGCGAAAATCCTTTGGCTATTCCTAACTCAGTCCTTGGCTCGGCATGTATCGTCGTGCTCTGGCTATGCGTGCATCCATAGGCATCAGTGACGGTCACCGAGTAAGTCTGGGCTGCAAGATTTGCTGCACCTGAGGTGGTAACACCGTTAGACCACAGGAACGTAAACGGAGGTGTGCCGCCTGCTACTATTACCTGAGAGAATCCGCCGTCCAGGCCTGAACAATTAGCATCGGTATTATGAAATTCTAAGGATATCGGATCTGGTTGGTTGATGCTGATTTCATCAAGTGTGATGAAACAGCCATTCTCATCATAAACGTTGATTGTATAGAAACCTGGCGCTAAGTCCGTGAACACATTAGACAGCTGAGTCGGTCCACCATTGATACTGTATGATAAAGTACCTGTCCCTCCCGTCGCGTAAACGGTGATCTCCCCATCTTCTGAACTATTACAGCTTACCTGGCCTGTAGTTTCTGCATAAGCTTCAATCTGCGGCGGGTTATGTAATATTATTGCTCCCGTGCTATCGGTACAGCCATTCTCATCAGTTACCACGATGCCATATGTCCCGGCGGACAAGCCTGTAAACACATTGGAAACCTGAGGATTTTCACCATTGATAGCATATGAATAATCGCCTGTGCCTCCGGTGGCATTTACCGTGATTTCTCCGTCAGCCCCATGATAACATGAGATCTGCCCGGATATACTACCTGTGATATCAAGAGGTTCAGGATTATCAATTTCAAATACGTTTGATATAGCTTCACATCCGTTTTCGTCATAAACAGTGACTACATAACTGCCGGGGGCAAGTCCTGTAAACAAATTAGAACTTTGCGCAGGTCCTCCATTCAGCGAATAACTGTAGTCACCTGTACCTCCGGTTGCATTAGCTGTGATAACACCATCACTACTGTTATTACAAGTCACTTGAGAAGTACCTGTAATGGTGACCAGTAATTCAGGAGGATTGGCTATTATTATTTCCGGTAAGGTTTTCTGACAGCCATTTTCATCTGTGATTATTATTTCATATGCCCCTGCAGGAAGACCCGAAAAAACATTGGATGTCTGTGGTGTCTGGCCATCCAGTGAATAATGATAGACACCGACCCCCCCGCTGACTGTTACAGTTATGATACCATCCGAAGCATTGTAACATGATACCTGGGGGGAACTCATGGCGGATGCCGTTATGACAGATATAGTAACCGACTGTATGCAGCTTGAAGTATTTCCGTAAATATCAGTTACCGTCCATGTGACATCTGTCGGAATTCCGTACGGGAAGTTGGGAGGAGCGTCATTGGTTACGTTAAGTATCCCGCAATTATCCATTACATAAGGTTCTCCTAAGGACGTCTCCTCGTCACAGGAAATGATATCTGCCGGACAAATGATGACGGGGGGTTCATTATCGCTTACTGTAACAGTCATCGTGCAGGTTGACGTATTTCCGCAAGCATCGGTGGCTGTCCAGGTGACGATCGTGGTCCCTACAGGATAGTAATCAGAGGCATCTGAGGTCATATTAAAACTGTTTACGATGGAAACAGAGCCGCAGATATCAGAAAATGTGGGCTGAGGAACAATCACGTTGGCTCCGCACATACCGGGATCGTTATTCACGATGATGTCTACGGAACAGCTCAGGTAAGGCGGGGTATTGTCCAGAACGGTAAAGTTCGCAGCCGTTGACAACGAATTTCCGCAATCATCACTGGCGATGAAAACAACGTTTACAGTATAGGTGCCCCCGCACTTGACATATGGAACTGTGTAATTATTACTCCAGGTCACTCCGCTGCATTCATCAGAAACACTTGCATTCCCATGTAACGACAACCAGGCGTTCAGTTCATTGGTATTCCCATTGCCGTCGCATGCTACCGTCAGGTCTTCCGCCGAAACATTCAATACCGGCGCGGTGGTATCTGACACATTAATTATCTGCACTGCTGTCGTACTATTGCCGCATGCATCAGTTGCCGTCCACGTGCGGGTTACGCTGTACTGAGAAGTACACTGACCGGGTACCGTCACATCCTGATACGCCAGTTGAAGACTACCGCTGCAATTATCTGAAACTATCGCTATTGCAAACTCAGGAACAGCAGGACAATAGACCGTGTATGGTTCCGGCAAGGGGGATATGACAGGAGGAACAGTATCGTTTACGATAATAAGCTGGGTGCAGGTAACGGTATTGCCGACAATATCAGCGATCAGGTAAATCCTGGTAATTGTCTCAGGACAAGTCATCCCGTCACTTGTCTGGCTTAACAGCGTAAAACTTAAGGTGTCAATCTCATCATTATCGTAAACAAATCCGCCTGCTGCAATGAAATCTACCAGAGCCGTATAGGCATCAGGGATAAATTCTGGACATAAGACGGAAATAGCCGGAGGACAACTTATTTCAGGCGGTGTATTATCAAGGACATTTATAGTGTAACTGCATGAACTGGTATTGCCGCAGGCATCCGTGGCCGTCCAGGCTACAATGGTAATGCCATAATTAAACGTTACACCATCTAAGGTCGGCAAATTATTGGGACTCGTGGTCGCACCCGATAAGGTGAACAGAACCGTTGGTACGGAACAATTATCTGTGGCTGTTGCATCCCATGTTGATCCTGTCTGTAAATAATTGGGACCGGAATTGGGCATCACAAATTGTGGCACAACAGGACAGGTAATTACAGGTGGAGTATCATCGATGACAGTGATCGTTTGTACAAGGTATGTCGTTAAGCCGCTGCAATCTGTTAAGGTGTATGTTCTGGTAACAATGTAAGGTGAGGACATGCAACCTGCACCTCCGTTATTTATATCATTAACGCTTACTGTTACATCACCTCCGCAGTTGTCTGTTTCGTCAGTTATTAGATTTATATCAGCAAGCGGAACATCCGAAATGCATTGCAATCCGGTAATGTCTGCAGGAGCTGTCCCTGTTGGCGGATAAACATCATCGATCACATAGGTATATACCCAGTTATGAGTGTTACCTTTGCAATCGATATACATATAGGCGTATGTAACTTCTCCTTCACACAAGGGTGAGGCGCTGATCGCCGGGCCAATAGGTGTTAAGGTCATGCCACAATTATCGATTACTGTAGGCAAGGCAGGGGCTTCCAGTTCATATGCACAGCCTATCGTTTCTCCCGTATCAGCAGGCATAGTAAAGTCTTGATGTTCGATGGTATAGGTATACACCCAGTTATGGTTGTTGCCTTCGCAATCGATATACATATAAGTGTAAGTAACATCTCCTTCACATAACGGTGTGGTGCTGATAACAGGGCCTATAGGTGTAAGAACATTATCGCAGTTATCGGTGATAACAGGTAAAGTAGGCTCGGCAAGGTCGGCTGCACAGGCAACAACCTGTGGTGCAGGATTGGCGGGCATGGTGAAGTCTTCACGTTCGATGGTGTAGGTGTAAACCCAGTCGTGGTGGTTGCCCT
>CAZMPB010000005.1:0-12051 GCA_964567775.1 uncultured Bacteroidales bacterium | reverse complement strand
AGTCTTCACGTTCGATAGTATAAGTGTAAACCCAGTCGTGGTGGTTGCCTTCGCAATCGGTATACGTGTAAGTATAAGTTACATCTCCCTCGCAGGCCGGTATCGTGCTGACTACAGGTCCAGTGGGTGTCAGGACATTGTCGCAATTATCCGTGATGACAGGTAAAGTGGGTTCAACAAGATCGGCTGCACAGGCGATAACCTGCGGTACAGGATTGGCGGGCATACTGAAGTCTTCACGTTCGATAGTATAAGTGTAAACCCAGTCGTGGTGGTTGCCTTCGCAATCGGTATACGTGTAAGTATAAGTTACATCTCCCTCGCAGGCCGGTATCGTGCTGACTACAGGTCCAGTGGGTGTCAGGACATTGTCGCAATTATCCGTGATGACAGGTAAAGTGGGTTCAACAAGATCGGCTGCACAGGCGATAACCTGCGGTACAGGATTGGCGGGCATACTGAAGTCTTCACGTTCGATAGTATAAGTGTAAACCCAGTCGTGGTGGTTGCCTTCGCAATCCGTGTAGGTGTATGTATAGGTTACATTGCCCTCGCAGGCCGGTATCGTGCTGATGACCGGGCCGGTGGGTGTCAGGACATTTTCGCAATTATCGGTGATGACAGGTAAAGTAGGCTCGGTCAGGTCGGCCGCACAGGCAATAACCTGCGGTGCAGGATTGGCGGGCATAGTGAAGTCTTCACGTTCGATGGTGTAGGTGTAAACCCAGTCGTGGTGGTTGCCCTCACAATCGGTATACGTGTATGTATAGGTTACATCGCCCTCGCAGGCCGGTATCGTGCTGATCACAGGGCCGGTGGGTGTCAGTATATTTTCGCAATTATCCGTGATGACAGGTAAAGTGGGTTCAACAAGATCGGCTGCACAGGCGATAACCTGCGGTACAGGATTGGCGGGCATACTGAAGTCTTCACGTTCGATAGTATAAGTGTAAACCCAGTCGTGGTGGTTGCCTTCGCAGTCGGTATACAGATAAGTATAGGTCATAGTTCCTTCACAGGCGGGAGCAGTGCTGATCACAGGTCCTTCAGGGGTCAGCACATTGCCGCAGTTGTCGGTAACTAAAGGCAAAGCAGGTGCAATGGCAAGAGCTACACAGGATACTGTGGATCCCGCATCCGCCGGATCAATGAATGGCTCACGTTCTATGGTGTAGGTGTAAACCCAGTCGGCACTTAAACCAACACAATCGGTAAACCTATAAGTATATGTTCTGGTTCCCTCACAGATAAATGGATCAGGTAATGTAACTGTGGAAACTAAAATACCATTTACAGGCCTTCCACAGGCATCTGTTACCGTGGGTAAGGTTGGTGCTGTTGCAGCAGAGAGGCAGGAAACAACGGCAGAGCCATTAGATGGTACAACAGGTGGTGTATTATGAATTATCTGAATAGTCTGTGTGCACGTTTTTGTGTTTCCGGCTAAATCTCTGACTGTAAAAACACGTGATACAACGATAGGACAGTCTCCGGTTTTTGAATCCTGGTATGAATAGTAGACAACCCCGCAGTTATCTGAAGCGCTTCCGCCTGCTGCGATAAATTGTCCGGCTGAAATAGGCACTACGGATTCGGAGTAGATCAAACCTGTTATTGCATCGGTAGTGCAACCATTAACAGAATAGTTTGATGGACATGAAATCACTGGACGCACAGTGTCAACAGTGGTGCCGACAACAGCCGTCAGAGGTTCAAGGATTTCGCAATCACCAGCATGGCCCAGTTCCCTGATATTTATCTGATAGGTTGCTGCGGGAAGATTGGAAATCGTAACAGTAGAATTTCCTGCACCAAAGGCTGTCCAGATGCCACCATTAATCAGATATTCAAAGTTATGCGATGAAGCATTTGACTGGGCAAAAATTGTAATGGAGCCATTATTTAACGAACAGGTAGTATTGTTAACAGTTATAACCTGAGCAGAAACACACTCCACACTGACGGTAAAACTGCAGGTTTCCGTTAGCGGCGTCCCCACAGGCGGCGTATAGGTAGCCGTGTAAACCAAATTAGTGTCACCGCACGAATAGAACCCGGGAATTGGCCCGGTAACAGTAAATTCTATTCCACCCACACAATCACCAAGATCCATCAAAATACCATCGAAATATATGTTATCAACCGCACATTTGTTGTTTCCATTGCCGGAAAATACGAATTTCAACCTGTAAATACCCTCATCAAAACTTCCTGGGATATTTACTGTATAATGTCCGGTTGCATTGACAAATACACTGCCGGCAAAAGTTACTGTTAATCCACTGACCAGATAAACTGACCAGGTAAAACTGCGGCCAGGTTCAACAACAATATCCATTTCCACATCCAGTGCCGGTTCGATATATACCGATGGTGTTAAAATATAAGGGTCACCGGTACCTACGGATTGCCATAGGTTCACAAACGACGGACCAATTCTTTGGACTTTGTTGAATTCCCAGCAATACCATTTGACTTCCGGCAATTCAAATCCCATCACAAAGTTATGCGAACTCCCCGGCAAAGCGGCCATGCAGTTCATGCTGAAATCCGGGATGTTCCAGTCAACAAAAGCCCCCAGCACTGATTGGAATAAAGTATCTGCGCAAACAGTAATATCATCCGGGCAGCCAGTAACAACTATCGGGTCTTGAGTAACAGAAGCATCGAATGAAGTAATGTTGGAACACAGGCCATTGCTGACTGTCACAGTATATAAACCATCATTGGCAACACCCGCCCCCTGTATCAAGGCCGTATCATTGGTTGAGGTAAACCCAGCCGGGCCAGTCCAATTCCATGTTGTGGCCTGACCTCCTGTTTCATATAAATACAGGTTACTCCCGGCACAAACAGGTGAATTACTCGAAACTGAAACAGCAGGCAGGGGACTCACAGTAACTACTATTGGAGTTCTGTTGGGACTTATACACGAAGCTGAAACACCTTCTGCAACATAGTAGGTTGTTGTTCCGACAGAGGCAGTAGATGGCGTTATAGATAACTGAGGTATTTCAGAGGGAGAAAGTGATGTATAATAAAATAAAAGGTAAGACGGATCGGTACGCGTTGCCGTCAGGGCTTGGGCAACATCTCCCACGCAATAATTTACGGGACTTGCTGTCGGAGTGGTATAAACATTTGTAACCGTAATGATGAACACAAAATAGCAATCACTGGTACCCGGAGGCACCGCATAATAGGTATGAGAGCCACTGGTAGCCGGAAACGGGTTGTTAATATTGTATTCAGTTGTTGTTGGCAGCACCGGGTAAGCATTGTAAAAACGACAACCCGCAGGAAAATTCCCTGAAATACTTGTAACGGGAATGGTAGCCCCTACATTACAAAATACGAATTCTCTTACTAACGGTGTTCCCTGACAATATTGGTCCACATAGGCTGTTGCGTTTATATCAATATTAATAGGATCTACAATTGGTTCCCCAATGCATAAACCGCTCATCACGTAACCCTGAATAAAGCTGATATTTTGGAAATTAACGCCGCTGATGGCGCCTGTACCGCTCAAGGTTCCATTGACACTAATTACTGGTGGGCAAGTTTGGCTTTTTAAAATGACACAATTTTCAGTTACCTTTAGTTTATAAGTCAATACCGCCAAAACAGAATCAGGATCCAGCGGGAGCGGCAGTGTCCCGAAATCCCATACGATAGAACCTGTTGCTCCTAAGGTAGGATCAAAATACAGGTTATTAGGAGTGGGAAGTGGCAAAAAATTGACTGTCCGCGAACAACTCACATAATCCGAAGCAAAGGGAGTCGGAATTACAATCCGGGTATTGTTGATCGCCTCGGTTCCTTTGTTGCGCAATTCCAGTGTAAACGTAAGTGTATCGCCCGGCAAGGAAACGAGCGGATCGCCCGGTGTGTATGGCACACCTCCAATAGACTGCGTAACATTTAAGCCTTCCGGATAAGGAATGTAAGCATCCACAGCCATAGCAATACAAAATATAATATAGGTGTCCTGAGTTGATCCGTACCTGAAGGTTGCAGAAGTCTGATTATTGGTTATCACCGTATTGCTGGGATTGGGTATATTAAACATACTCACATCCATCCCGGTATTGTTTAAAAGATTCGGATTACGGGTATTGCCACCTGTATAGATAGAACTGTTAAAGAAGTTGTTGGTAGCGTTTCCGCCATGGCTGAGGCTCATCCATGTGGCATCGCTTATTTTCCGGATCTGGAAATAATCCCCGGAGATACCCACATCTCCTTCGCCGGCCATCAATCCCAATTTCATATCGACAGGTCCTGATTGCACTGTAGTAAAACCACTTATAGGCAGGTCGTAATAAACAGAAGCATTTCCCACCACATAAGCATAACCGTCGAAAATGGTAACATCTCTCCAGTTCATTTTTGAGTTTTCGTACACGACAATCATCCCCCACCCTCCATAATATCCAGTGGAACCACCATTTCCTGTTGTCAGCGCCATATCCGCCACCCAATACTCGCCAATGCCGTGAGCCCGCACATAATCGGTTACTTCGATATAGCCGGCATACATATAATTATCGCCAGGATATTGAATATCAGACACGGTGGCTGTCAAAGTATTATAGCTGGTCTCACCCGGACATTTCAGCTTTATAGCACGCTTAGCCTCCGTTGTCACAGTAGTATTTGTCCTGGCAGTCCAGTATAATCCCGCATAGATAATATTTGAACATTGCGGGATTGCTCCGTTCTCAGTTGAAAAAGACAAGGTGGCCATGGAGGAATTATTGGTGGACGGATCGCTATCGGCATCCACCTTTATCATGATATTGTTACTATTGAGTATGTTGTCCCCATAGTCTTCCAGCGTCATATTGGTATTACCAATCATGGTAAAATCGCCTTTGATGTTATATATTGTCTTAGTCGGCATATATACGGAGGTCCGCTGCGTAAATGCTTTCTGCACCTGTGCATTTACAAAAAAAATGTTGCAAAACAATATTGCAACAACCAACAAGCCGCGTCTGGCAGTGCTTGTAGTAATCCGGGTAAAAATTGTATGGTTCATGGCAAGGGGTATTGGAATTGTACTACATATTATTCGGGTAAGGAAATCTGGTAAAAAACTATAATACTGCTGGCCTCCTGAGGACGTTTAATCATGATGGTTGCAGGATTGCAATCATAGTTGCACAGAAACTGAACATATTTAAGTTTTGAAAAACTTTTAAGCCGGGCCAAATCCAAAACAAAATTCATATTCCGGGCAGTAAGGATATTCAATGTTATCAATTCAACCTGTTCAAACAACGGATTAGCTTCATAAAGCAATTCTAGGGCTGAAGGCTCTGCTGTAAGACAAACAGAGGGATTTTCATTATTTTTCTTACAACCGTTTTCGTGGACATAAAGCCGGGGTTGCACATCATAAATAAGGCTTTTCAGACGCGCAGCATCCGCATTTCCCTGATTATCGCCAGATGCAATCATTGCATTTAGCACTTCATCGAATTTTTTTATGCTTTGAGCAGCAGAATTCTGCATTGAAAAAGCATAAATAATGGCAAATAATAAAATAAAAAACCTGCATTTTCTAAAACTGAATGTTAAAAAAATACGGGCAATTTGACTGTAAAATAAGCACATAAAATTTTTCATATTTTTTTGTTTTTGATATTTTTATTACACTGTTTTTGAAGCACTTAAAACCTTTATACTTAATTCATAATATATTGTACTTCATAAACATAAAGATATAGCCATCCATCCGGCTATGAAATAGTAATCTACTGAAAACCATACGTGTATTTCTTAAAACAGAAATTAGTGATTCACTTATCTTTTTCTACAGAATGTTGTAAAAAAGTCAGGAAAAATGCAAAGCGAAACCTTTGACTTTCTATCCGGAAAATATCACTGCTGTCCGGAAAAAAATAATAAAAAAATAAAACAAAAAAAATTGTACTGCTTTTCAGGGTATGGCAAAAAAGGAAAGATTCCCAAGAGGCTTTTTATGATAGGATTTTCGTAACAACCAAGCGCTGCCGTATGAGCAGGTTATAGATCGCAGAGTTTGTTTCTTATAGCATATTTTATAAGGTCCACAGACGACTTCATATTCAGCTTGGATATTATATTTGATTTGTGTGTTTCAACAGTACGCAAACTGATGAACAATTTATCCGATATTTCTTTGTTTGAGTTGCCTTCGGCAAACAATTTCAACACCTGAAGTTCCCTTTTTGACAGTATATTTTTTTCATGTGTTTTAATAAATTGACCATATTCATCGAATTCGGGTTTTAAACCAGTGACAATGGTATTGGCCACTTCAGAATTAAAATAGTTTTTATTGGCCATCAATTGACAGATCGCTGTCATCAACTCGTCACGTGTGGCATTTTGCTTCATCAGAAATCCGTTAGCACCTGCATTTACCGCATTCTGGATAGTATCTGCAGATGCAAACATGGATAATACCAGTATTTTGGCTGGCAAATGATAAGATTTAATTTTTTTTATCAATTCTATCCCGCTCATTTCGGGCATGTTGATATCCGTGATAATAACATCCGGTTTATGCTTGATGATGTATTCAAAAGCTTCTTTACCGGTTAAACAGGTTCCGCAAATTGAAATATCAGGTTCAGAAGAAAGCATAGTGCGGATACCATCCAATATTATCTGGTGATCATCTACTAATAATACTTTTATGATTTTCATTTTTGCTTTATTTTGGAATCTTTATCATGATGATTGTTCCTGAATTTATTCGGGTTTCGATATTAAAATCTCCATTAAGCATTAATGTCCTCTGCCTCATATTCGACAAGCCGTTACCCTTGCTGACATTGACTTTTTCCTGATTAAAACCCACACCATTATCTTCTAACAAAATAAGAATAAATTCTTCCTTTTCTATCAATGCCAGTTTTGTGATGGTTGCCTTTGCATGTTTTGCAATGTTATTCAGTCCTTCCTGAACTATCCTGTATATATTTAAAGCTTTTTTCGCCGGGAAATGATCGAAATCGCCAAGAACAGAATAATCAAATTCAATTTTATTGTTTTCTTTAAACTGGTTGCCGAGCATGGTTATAGCGGCCACCAATCCCAAATCGGATAATATGGTAGGGCTGACATTCATTGACATGGAACGGATTTCTTCAATAACCTCTCTGAATTCCGATTTAACTTCCTGAATAGTCCGTCGTGTTTCTTCCAATTCGTACTTTGATGAATTTTCCAGTTTTATTTTTATCCCGGTCAAACGCTGGCCCAGACCATCATGCAAATCCATAGACAAGCGGTGACGCTCCAGCTCCTGTCCGTCAATAATCGCCGACATCACTTTATGCCGTTCTGCTTCCAGCCTGCTCTCTGTTTTAATTTTTTCAGAAATATCCCGTGAAACGCATTGATATCCGATGACTTTTCCCTTATCATTTTTTAGAAATAAAATATTAGAATCCAGCCAAACAAAACCTTTATTTTTTTTCTTTACTTTCAACACCAGATTTTCATTGACGGCATCCGGTCGTAAGCTTTTTTTTATCAAACCCCTGATATTATTTTTGTCATCGTTAAAAAGAAAGTGCCAAATGTCTTTCCCAAGCATAAATTCGGGTTTATAACCTAAATGATCGTATACAGAATCGTTAATATACATGATTTTGCCCGACCTGTCAATCAAAGACAACACATCGACCATATTCCTTGCCAGCAAACGGTATTTTTCCTCACTTTCTTTTAGTGATGTCTCCGTTTGCTTACGCTGTAATGCTGTTCCAATATGCAGGGCAATCCCTTCCAGGTATTGAATAACTTCAGGCGTGAAACGTCCCTTTCTACGGTCGTTCATTTGAATTAAGCCAACAATTTCATCCTTGTCGCGTATAGGTATCAGCGCTATAGAAGAATAACCCTGGTAAACACACCTGTTTCTCGGATGAATACGAAAATCTTTTTCTGCATAATCACTAAGGAGTTCAACAGAGTCATTTGTCCAGAAGCCGCCCCCCTTTCTATAAACCGGATGATTAGTATCGGTATTTCCGCTGATTACAAGTCCGCAAAAACAATCAAGAAAACAGTTCCCCTCTTTATTATTACATAGACAACCAAGATCTTTTGAGCCTATCAAAGAATTTTCCGTTATCAGAAAATCTTTTGAAAAACCAATCTGAGCTAAATAGGGAAAATCACCATCATCGCGAAGCCTGATGCCAACGGCATCAAACCCTGCATGAGACTTTAATAGTTCAGTGATTCGACTGATCCTGTCTTGAAATTCAATCTGCTCATTAAGTACCTGCAGCACATCTTTGCTTATTTCCTCGTATATTTCGTTAAGCTTTTTTGTAGTTATATCGGTGGTAATTCCCCTGATCTTAGTGATCCTGTATTGGACATCGCGGACCATGATCATGGTTACCCTGGCGTATCCTTTGGTATTGTCTTTTCTAATATATTCTACTTCCAGTTCCGATTTGTTTCTTAATTTATCATATTTACCGATATTCAGGTTTATCATCCCCTCCATAAATTCATCCTTTATCAATTTTACTGATGCGGGGGTCAGAAAATCGTCAAAGGTTTGTTTCATATGCTCTTCAACAGTATAACCTAAAAATTTAAAGACGGATGGGGTTACATATTCCAATTTGAAATTCCCATCCATTATCCATAAAATATCGTCCGTATTTTCAACGATGAACTGATATTTAAATTCACTTTCCTTAAGCGCTTTTTCTGCCCGCCTGCGGTCCGTAATATCCCTGGTAACCCCATGTATACCGATAAGTTCGTCATTACCGTATAACGGAGTAATTACTAATTCCCCCCATTTTGTTCTGTTGTTGTTCTTGCATACATATTCCATCTGAATCGTAATGCTGTAATCAGGTATTTTTTCAGGAGTATCTACAAATCGTTTTAATTCTTCTGAAAAAACTTTCTTGCCATATTCCGCAGAATCTCTGGTAAAGCGTTCGTCAAATGTTTGTTTCAGGTATTCATCTTCGCTGAAACCCGTAAATCTTTTGATGGAAGGCGAGACAAAAACGCTTTTGCCATCCAGATCCATCAGCCAAACCACATCAGTCATTTTATCGGCTAAAACTTTATACAATTCTCTGTTCTCCATCAGCGCTTTTTCGACCAGTTTTCGCTTCGTGATATCCCTGATGATGTAAATTATTGCATAGGGCTTCTCATTTTCATCTAAAACCAACGAAGAATTTACCTCAATGGGAAATTCACTGCCATCTTTATGCACAGCAAAATATTCCTGATCAGGTATGGATTCGCCGGTTAATCTTTTGGCATAATTTTCACGCGACCGGTCGCGGTCACGGGGTGAGAGATAATCAATGATATTTGTTTCTGAAAACCTGATATCATCAACATCATATCCAAATATTTCATAGGTCTTTTTATTCAAAGCAAGAGGCATTCCTTTTGGATCCGACATAACAATGCCGTCAGGAGAAGTTTCCACCAGCGTGCGATATAGTTTCTCACTAATTTGAAGTTTTTCTTCGACAAACAATCGCTGCAGAGCAACAGACGCCTGATTTATCATGGTTTCAAACAGTCTCATCTTTGACTCCGTATGCCCATCCTTAGTCAGAATACTAATACTGCCGTACACCCTTTTGCTGAAGGTAAAACCCATTATGTAAATGTTTTTTACACCCAGCAGGAGTTCTGTTTTCCGGCATAAATCCATATTGAAATCACGGGCAAATAAAAAGTGTAACCCATCGGCACCCGGTTCAAAGAACATCTGTTTCCTGAAATTTGCCAGCTCGCCCGATGAATAATTAAAATCTGATATTTCATGAATAAAAGGGTCAAATCCAAATATTTTTTTTATTTTCTCCCGGTATTGTTCAATTCCATACACGAATTTTACGTTGATCGTATTATTGTGAACATTGTATTTCGTAACAAAAACATACGCATTATCAATATTTTCAAATATTTTTTGTCCGACGTTTTGATAAACATCATCAAGATGGTTCAGGCTGACCAGCTTTCCCGAGAATTCAGACAAAAGCTTTTGTTCTTCCAAATGATCATGTATTTTAATTTCTGCCTGCAAACGCTCCTTGATCTCTGCTTTTAATTCCTTCATCAGAGATTCATTTAATTTCTGATTCTTTTTCAGGTCCTGGTTTGCAGTTTTCAGATTCATCTCTGCTTTACGCCTTTGAGCAAGCTCCTTGTTCAAATCTTCTGTGCGCTTATGAACTTCTGTTTCAAGCAACTGGTGCTCCTGAATTTTATGGTCTTCCGATTCTTTGATACGCAGCATCGCACGTATTTGAGCTATAAACTCACTCTGATCAATGGGCTTTGCGATAAAAGAATCAGCTCCTGCATCCAACGCTTTTATCCGGACTGGTTTTTCATCCATCAAGGCGGTCAACATGACAACCGGAATATGTCTCAGATTTTTATCAGCTTTTAATCTTTTGCAAACTTCAAAACCATCCATCTCAGGCATCATTATATCCAAAAGTATCGTATCAGGTTTTTCCTCAATACACAAACTAATACCTTCACTACCACTCTGTACTCCTAAAAATTTCACTGAAGGAAAATACTCAGCCAGCAGCCCCTTCAACAAAATAAGGTTCGAACGATTATCGTCTATTGCCAGTATCTTTACAGTTTTTTCTGACATACATCACTATTTTATTCCCAAAAATAAAACTATTACTGTATGTTTTATTCCTCAGGATATTACGGACATAGCAAATATATGAAATATTTGTTAAAAAAGCTATTTGTTGTGCAATATTTTTTTCAGATTAACCGAGGACTGATATAAGCTCTTCGAAAGAATGTATCACCAGATCAGCATCAGGATAATATCCATTTGCATGCTTTTCGTCAAAAAGGATGGTTTTCATTCTACAGGCTTTAGCTCCAATAATATCCTTCTCATAAAGGTTCCCAATCATCATACAGTTTTCGGGTTGAACACCTATTTGTTCTGCAATGGTAGAAAAAAAGCGCACATCCGGTTTTTCATAACCAAGATCCTTCGATGAGAAAAAATATGAAAAATATTTTTCAGCGCCGACACGTTCCAGGGCTTTTACCATGTCATTAGTATCAGAAGCGCCGGCATTAGTAGCGATCACCATGATATATTTCCGATAAATCATCTCCAGTGTTTCCCTTGCGTCAGGTATCCATTCCACCTTGTCCCATGTATACATAGGTCCTGATTTTTCGGGGAAATCGCGCATGATGGTATCGCCCCAGTCAAAGATCAATGCCTTAATTTCATTATTTTTCATTTCTTTTGTTACTCTGATTATCTTACATCAAGATATTTTATAATACAATATATCCAATTTGGTTTGATATTCTTTTGCTGAACTACTTTTATATTATCGTTATCATTGGAATAAAAGTTTCCACCGTTTTCAGTATTGTTTTGGAATATGATAAAATGTTCTGTTATTGTATCTCCACAACGAATATAAAAAACAGGGTATTTAACAGTAGAATCATTTCTGAATTCAAAATTTGACATAACAATATCGTCATTACTATAAATTGATCCGGGACAAAGCAATTCCAGAAGCTTTAGCGCTTCCATTTCAGTTTTAGGCAAATATTTATTCAATAAATGCTTTGTCGCTGGATAAAAATAATTCTTTCTGATTGAATCTGGTTCTGAGCATGACCTACCCAGATTTTGACAGCATGAGTCTTCCAATATATAAATATTTCTTAAAATCATTGAATTGATTTGTTCAATCTCACCAATATGCTGAATTGGTAATTCTCTGATTACATTTTTTTTCTCATTACTGCAATCAGAATTACAGGAATACAGAAATATTAATGTTATTATTGAGAAGGCAATTTTTATTTTGTTTATCCTAAGTTTTTCCATCATAGGTTTATTTATTTGTAAAATTAAACTTCTACGCCTTTTTGGCAAAGGATTGGAGGCTGCTTTTCGGTGGCGATTAATATTCACTTTCCTGTCAGGTTGAACAAATATAACAAAGAATCACAAAACTGCCAAGATGCACTATCCCGCCACTGAAA
>CAZMPB010000004.1:0-47861 GCA_964567775.1 uncultured Bacteroidales bacterium | reverse complement strand
CATGAAGTAAAGTTACAAACTTTTCCTTTTTGGTTCCGGCTTGTCCGGCTTAGGAGATTGGGAGATTAGGAGATTGAGTGATTGAGTGATTAAGTTAAATAAGGAGGAGATTAGGAGATTGGGAGATTAGGAGATTGAGTGATTGAGTGATTAAGTTAAATAAGGAGGAGATTAGGAGATTGAGTGCATGAGTGATTGAGTGATTGGGTAGATTATGTACAGAGCATATTAAGGGAAGAGGTATAAAAAATCTGCTTTAATCAGCGAGATCGACAAGAAATGAAAATAAGCTCACGCCAACGACTCGTTTATCCAACTTAACAGCCTAACGGCCTAACAGTCTAACAGCCCAAAAAATGAGCATATTTCAAGCCAACGACCAGTTTATCCGCATAGCAGCCTAACTCCGCCTCGGTGGACCAGCATCCTCACTGCCTCACTGCCTCATGGCCTAACAGCCTAACAACCTAACAGCCTAACAGCCTAACAGCCTAACAGTCTAACAGTCTAACAGTCTAACAGTCTAACAGTCTAACAGTCTAAAAAATCCCCACCACAATCCTCCTCTCCTTCTAACTTTTTCCTACCTTTACCCAAAATATTTCTCCTATGTCCTCAGAAAAAAAACTATACCTGATCGATGCCATGGCGCTTATATACCAGGCATTTTATGCTTACCGCGACCGTCCGCTCATCAATTCAAAAGGGGTAAACACTTCCGCTGTACATGGATTTGCCAATGTCCTGTACAAACTATTGAAAGAAGAAAAACCCACCCATATCGGCGTTGCTTTTGACACCATGGCTCCCACCCTGCGCCACGATGATTTTATTCAATACAAAGCCAACCGTCAGGAAACACCCGAAGACCTCGTCAGTTCTATTCCTTATATCAAAAGACTGATCGAGGGATTTAATATTCCTGCACTTTATGTGGATGGTTATGAAGCGGATGACGTGATCGGAACCCTTGCCAAAGAAGCTGAACAGGCCGGGTATACCGTTTATATGGTTACGCCCGACAAGGATTTCGGGCAATTGGTCAGCGAAAATGTGTTGATCTATAAACCGGCTCGCTTCGGAGATAAGGCAACTATCATGGGCCCGAAAGAAGTCTGCGAAAAATTCGGAATACAAAACCCATTGCAGGTAATTGATATGCTTGGCATCTGGGGCGATGCCTCCGATAATATTCCCGGGATATACGGTATCGGTGAGGTTTGGGCACGTAAACTTATTAATGAATATGGTTCACTCGAAAATATTTTAGCAAATATAGACTCCATTAAACCCGATAGCATAAAACAAAAAGTTATCGCAGGCCGCGACCTGGCCATACAGTCAAAAGCCCTTGCCACCATCATCCTGAATGTTCCAATTGCCTTTGAAGAGAACAAACTGATCATGGAAGCGCCCAACGAGAACGAATTAAAAGAACTCCTTGAGGAACTGGAAATGCGGACTTTTGCAAAACGGGTATTCACCGACATTTCCTTGCAAAAGCAGGGTGCAGCAAAGACTCAGCAAAACAGTCAACCGGATCTGTTCAGCGAAGTCCAACAGGCAAATGAGCCGCAAACCGAAGGTTCACTAAAGAATATTTACAACACTCCGCATGAATACATTTTGGTTGATACTGCCGATAGAAGAAATGCGCTGATCGCTGAACTGTCTAAATGCAAGGAGTTTTGTTTCGACACAGAGACAACGGGTATTGACCCGAATTCCGCGGAAATGGTAGGTTTTTCAATTTGTATGCAGCCTCACAAAGCCTATTTTATCAGGCTTCCGAATGAATACAACGATGCTTATCTGATCGTTCAGGAATTCAAACACATATTTGAAAACACGGAAACATTGAAAATAGGGCAAAACCTGAAGTTCGACATGGAAATGCTGAAATGGTATGATGTGGAGGTAAAAGGCCCTCTTTTCGATACGATGCTGGCGCACTACCTGATTGAACCCGATATGCGGCACAACATGGACTATCTGTCGCAAAGCTATTTGAATTACGATCCGGTACCTATCGAGAAACTCATAGGAAAAAAGGGGAAGAATCAGCTCTCGATGGCCATTGTTGCTGATGAAGAAATAAAGGAATATGCCGCCGAAGATGCCGACATTACTTTTCAGTTGAAAGAAAAGCTGGAACCCTTGCTGAAAGAAGCCAAGGTAACTTCGTTATTTAATGATGTTGAAATTCCCCTGATCCCCGTGCTTGCCTCGATGGAAACTGAAGGCGTCAAACTTGATAAAAAAGCGCTTAGTGATTATTCCGCACAATTGCTAACTGAGGTGCAACAACTGGAAAAAGAAATTTATGAGTTAGCAGGTGTGGAATTTAATATTTCTTCGCCAAAACAAATGGGTGACGTGATTTACGGACACATGAAGATCATCGAAAACCCTAAAAAAACCGCCACAAAACAGTTCTCCACTGCCGAAGATGTGCTGGTAAAACTGGTGAACAAACATCCGATCATTCAGAAATTGCTGGACTACCGTTCGCTCACCAAACTGAAATCCACCTATGTTGACGCGCTTCCTGAGCTTATCAATCAACGCACCGGGCGCATTCACACGTCCTACAACCAGGCCGTGGCTGCAACCGGACGATTAAGCTCCAACAATCCGAACCTGCAGAATATTCCTGTAAGAACAGAAAGAGGCCGCGAGATCCGCAAAGCATTTGTCCCGCGCAACGAAGATTACGTGCTGGTTTCCGCCGACTATTCACAGATCGAATTGAGAGTGATCGCCTCCATCAGTGAAGAAGCCAATATGATTGAGGATTTCATGCAGGGGCACGACATTCACGCCGCCACAGCTTCGAGGGTGTACAATGTCACATTGGCTGATGTTAGCAAAGAAATGCGGCGTAATGCCAAGATGGTGAATTTTGGTATTATATACGGCATTTCGGCTTTCGGATTAGCTGAACGGCTGAATATACAGCGTAAAGAGGCTGCCGACATTATCGAACAATATTTCATTAAATACCCCGCGATAAAAAAATATATGGAAGATACCATTGTTTCTGCCCGGGAGAAAGGCTATGTGGAAACGATACTTGGCCGCAGGCGCTATCTGCGCGACATCAACTCCGGGAACGGAGTGGTAAGGGGCTATGCCGAACGCAACGCCATCAATGCCCCGATACAGGGTTCTGCAGCCGATATCATCAAAATTGCGATGATCAATATTCACAAACAAATGACAGAAATGCAGACCAGGAGCCGCATGATCATGCAGGTGCACGATGAGTTGGTATTTGACGTGTACAAACCGGAACTGGAAACCATGCTGCCATTGATACAGCAACAAATGCAAAACGCCATCAAAATAAGTGTTCCCTTAGATGTGGAGATCAGTTCGGGGAATAACTGGCTGGAAGCACATTAGAAGACAGAATTGAGAATTCAGAAGGCAGAATTAAGAAGGGAAGGAAGGCAGAATTATGAAGTTCACCATGGATCAAAATTATGAAGACAGAATTTTTAAATTTCGGATAATATGAACAAATTAATGCCTGTATTATTTGTCGGTCATGGCAGCCCGATGAACGCCATCGAAAAAAACGAATTTTCAGATACATGGCTGAAACTCGCACAATCAATACCCCGCCCCGACTCAATTTTATGTATTTCGGCTCATTGGGAAACCAATGGTACTCAGGTAACGGCAATGGCAAAGCCTAAAACCATCCATGATTTCGGAGGATTTCCGAAGGAACTTTTTGATGTGGAATACCCTGCACCCGGCAATCCCGAATTAGCAGAGGAGATTATTCGTTCCGTTACAAAATTCAACATCACCGCCGATAACAACTGGGGCCTTGACCACGGCTGCTGGAGCGTGATTCGTAGCATGTACCCGAAGCCTGATATCCCTGTGGTACAACTAAGCCTGAATTATAACGAAGATATTTCTTTCCATTATAAACTTGCCAAAGAATTGCTTTTTCTCAGAGAGAAAAAAGTGCTGATTATTGGAAGCGGAAATATGGTACACAACCTGCGAATGATTGACTGGGATATGGAGCATGGTGGCGCCGGATGGGCGGTAGCTGCCAATAAAATATTGAAAGGACTTATCGATCATAATGAACATGAAAAGTTAGTGGATTATCAAAGTCTTGGCAAAGATGTTCAACTCGCAGTTCCGACACCGGAACACTACCTGCCGCTGCTATACGCCTTAGCGCTAAAACAATCGGATGAGACCATTACTTATTTCAACGACAAATTGGTGATGGGTTCTTTGTCTATGACATCGTTCATGATCGGATGATCACCCTTTCACCATCAGCCGCGGCTCCATCATATCAAGAATAGCGTATTTCACGCCTTCCCTGCCCAAACCGGAATCTTTCACCCCGCCATAAGGCATGTGATCCGTCCTGAATGTCGGGACATCATTGATGATCAGGCCGCCGACCTCCAGGTTATTAAAGGCATGATCCATTTCTGAAATACTGTCGGTAAAAAGCCCTGCCTGCAAACCATAGCGGCTGTTGTTCACTTCTGCAACGGCTTTTTCAAAGTCCTCATAGGGTTCAAGCACCACCACAGGCCCGAATATCTCGCAGCAGCAGACATTCATATCACTTTTTGTCGCGCTTAATACGGTAGGTTCAAAAAAGTTATCCTTACGTTTACCCCCGCATAAAAGTTTTGCACCTCCGGCAATCGCATCATTTACCCATGATTCGACACGTTTGGCATTTTTTTCATCAATCAGTGCGGAAATATCTGTATCCAGATCTTCTGATGGCCCTTGTTTCAGAAGTTTTACTTTTTCAACAAAAAGTTTTGAAAAATCATCAAAGATGCTGCTGTGTACAAAAATCCTTTGTGTATGAATACAGACCTGGCCGGCGTATGCAAAGCCCCCCGCGACACATTTGGCAACAGCTTTTTCGATAGTTGCAGTCGGAGTAATAATTACGCCGGCATTGCCGCCCAGCTCAAGAATTACTTTTTTCTTTCCTGCATCGCTTTTCATTTTCCAGCCCACTTCGGGAGAACCCGTAAAGGTCAAAAGTTTGAAACGGTCATCCGTGACTAATAAGTTTCCTGTCTTTCTGTCCATAGGCAACACCGACAGGGCACCCTTCGGCAGGTCAGTCTTATCAATCAGTTTCGCCAGTTCCAGCGTGGAAAGCGGCGTGGAAGATGAAGGTTTCAGGATGATCGGACAGCCGGCTGCTATGGCAGGTGCGATCTTATGCACAGCAAGATTCAGTGGAAAATTAAAGGGTGAAATAGCTGCCACCAAACCCACCGGAAAATATTTCACTATTCCTTCCTTACCCTCTCCTGCCGCGGTCCAGTCGAGGCTAACATATTCTTTCGGCAGGCGTTTGGCTTCTTCTGCAGCCACTATAAAAACCTGGATAGCCCTGTCAACTTCACCGGCAGCAAGTTTTAGCGGCTTACAGGCTTCGTTGCTCAATACAAGGGCCAGCTTATTTTTTTCTGATCTCATAAGCCCTGCAATAGCCATCAATATCTCGTAACGCTTATAAGACGGCATGTTGGCCAACACCTTTTCAACTTTTTGAGCTGCTTTTATGGCCTGTTCCAGCTCTGTTTCCGAGGCAAGTGAAACCTCTGCAATGCATTCGTTTGAAAACGAATTTATGATTTTAATTTTATCTGGTGTCTCAGCAAAACCGCCGGCTACGTATGCCTTATATGTTTCCATAATTTTATAATTTTTGTCAGTTGTGAAAAAGTTGCGATAAGACCTCAAGAGATTTTATCTCACCGAATCCGATATGATGAAGCTGATAATAGACAATGATCTTTTCCAGCAGTTTCCTCCTCGCTTCTGACGAAAGCCCTATGGTTCCTGAGTCTTCAAGTGTTGTTTTAAGAAATTTGTCAAATACTTCCGAGTCTTGCTGATTGAGAAAAAAATCATCAGCAGGTTTGAATTTGCCGAAAACGCCTTCTTTCAGCAGAAAATAAGGTGTTTGTGGAGCATAACTTCCGAGTGGAAAGAACCCAAGATATTTTGTCAGGTGCAATGCAAATGCAATATGCAGATTACCTTGTGCCGCTTGGGCCTGATCCACTTGAATGATGCTGTTTGCAAGAAAATTAAAAAATGCAGGATTGGTCTCTTCTTCGCGCACGGAGCGATAAATAAGTTCGTTGATAAAAATTGCCTGCGAAGTTTTCACCACATCAAAAGGCAAGGTAGTAAACTGATACCACGATGAAAGTTCTTTAGGGATATGGAGCTGATCTTTTTCTTTGTTGACGAACACCACCTCGGTGAGGCTCAGCGGCTGGAGCAGGTTGGCGCTGACCTTCGCATGTTTTTTTCTGACTCCGCGGATCAAAAATGATTTCAAGCCGAAGAGTTCGGTATACATTTTAACAATAACGCTGCTTTCGGAATATTTGACCGTTTTAAGAACAATGGCTCTGGTCGTGGAGATCATAGGGCAGCCGCAGCTTAATTGATGACCATGATCTTGGTCACTAATTTTTCCGTACAGTCTTCGCTGCTGCAAAACACAAAGTAAACGCCGCTTTTAACGCTGACCCCGTTGAAATTTTTTCCGTTCCATACGGCCTGCCCGCCTTCAGATAGTGTTTCATATACCAGGGTGCCGCTGATGTCAGTGATCTTAACAGTAGCATCTTTTACTAAACCTTTAATCCCGATCATGCCATCAAAATTTTCGCGCACAGGATTCGGATAGGCATAGACATTTGAAAAAGTTTCACCGCCCTTGGTGGCGTATGACCTGAAAGACACGATCCCGTTTGATGTCCCTATATACACCACGCCTGTTCTATCATCAATGGCTAAGCTGGTAATGGTATTTGATAACAGCGGGCTGTTTTCTTCGGTAAAATGAAATATCTCTTCCTGACCGTCTTCACTCATCAGAAACACACCCGCATTTTCGGTGCCGAACCATTTTTTGTTGGCACCATCTACGGCAATGGCAGTCACTCTTTCAAAAGCTAACAGATGCTGAGGAGTACCATCCTGCATGATGGTGATCACCTGCGAATCGAAATTTCCGCCTTCGCTGATATTGCCGGGATTATAAAAAACCGCCACACCCTTATCCGTGCCAACCCATATTTGCCCGTCAAGGTCTTCAGCAATGCTATATACAGAATTGCTCGGCAAATTTCCGTTGCCCACACTGGTCGTCAAAACTTTTGTCTTGTTATCTGAATTATCTGTCCATGTTCCGTTTTCATTAAAGACCAGCAAACCGGCTCCGTTCATAAGCAGCACCCATTTCTGCCCGTTTTGATCAATAAATATCTTTCCGCCGTTGGCCTGTGAAATGTATGGAACCGTACTGAACGAAGCCCATGTTCCATCAGCCTTGTAGACTTTCAACAAATTATTACAATTTGTATTCACTGCCCACAAGTTATTATCCTTATCAAAGGCCAGTCCGCCGATGCCATACCAGTAATAGGCAGTGCCAAATGGCAACTCGATAGACGAATTATTTACACCAAAAACATTAGTGATCAGGCCATTTTTCAGCTCAACGATCCCGCGGGAAAACGAAGCCGCAAAAATATGTGTATAGTCACTGGGATCAATTGCCACGTCTATGATATCGAACAAGGTATCGTAGGCTGCTCCATTGTAATCCCTGAGAACATTCCAGTTATTATTGATGTATGAAAACAGGCCGCTGATATTCCATGAATTTCCCCACGAAGAATTTACCCCCCCCGGCGCCACATATAAGTCACTTCCTGCGATGGCCATGGAGAAGACATTATTGTTTCCTGGGCCATTAGGTATGATTTTATTTATAGTCCAAACCTTGCTACTGACCAGGCCGCTACGCTTGTCTGCGATCCAGGTGGTTCCGTCCGAATCATAAACGGCGCAATTCGCATCGGCATAACCGGGTTGGTAATCCCAAATCAGTTCCTCTTTTTGAAGGCTTGAGTTATAAACGGCCACATGAGAGTTGTAAGCAATAGCCAGGTGATTATTGAGAACCCGCATGTTAAAGATATCATCATAATATAGCGTATCAACGACGTTCCAAACCGTGTCATTCAACATATACAACGTATCGTGCTGATATTGCGGTGTCGAACGGTTTATAAATATTTTACCCTGAAAGGCAGCCACTGAATTGTAGGTGGCATTTGTATCGGGCAGTTCTTTTACCTTAGACCAGTTTGCATAATTAGCAAGATTCGCACTGTTATAATCTGCCTTATAAACACCGGCTTCGGTACCTGCATAAAAGTTTGTACCATCGCAGGCAAGATCCAGCACATTAATCGAGTTCCCGTTCGGACCGATGTAGTATGTATCATGAATTTCTCTGTTGGCAATATCCAGTACCACGATCCCAAATCCACAGGACAAGTAAGCATAATTGCCATAAATCGTTATGTTGTTTATGGTTTTATTTCCCATAATGGGCTTACGCTTAATATCAGAAATATTAATTATTTCATCTTCAGAGAACAGGTCGATATTGGCGTTGGTGTATGCCACGATCAGATACCCGAATTGCGGGCTGTAACGGATCGTACTGATATTGACATCCGATAAGCCGTTGTTCTTGGTGATGGTGGAAACACTGTTGTCGGTCTTATCATAATAAAAAAGGCTGTTTTGGGTGGCACAATATACTTTATCGCCTACAATATCAACCGACAGGGCTTTTCTGTAAGGGAGGTAAACCTGCCATTCAGCAATGCCAACATCCTGCGCCAAAGCTGAAAAAACAATAGATATAAAGAAAAACAAAACAAGCAGATCTTTTTTCATGTAGGGAAAATTTGAAATGAACATTAATAAAAAACTGATTTTTACAATATTTATTGTTTTTCAATATTCATAGAAATAAATTCTTTCGCCAGACGGAACACGTTGCTGAGACCGTTGGGATTTTTGCCGCCGGCAGTCGCATAAAAATCCTGTCCGCCGCCACCGCCCTGTATTTCCTTTGAAAATTCACGGATGATTTTAGATGCATTCCATTTATTGGCATCAACAAGATTATCGGAGATCATCAGTGTTATAAAAACCTTGTCCTCACTCACAGTCCCAAGTATCATAAACAGGTTTTCCACCTCGCTTTTTAATGAAAAAGCAATGTCTTTAATACTTGCCACATCCACATCCACTTTTTCGGCAATAAAATTGATCCCGTTCGTGACTTCAACTTTTGTTTTCAGCACATTTTTCAATTCTCCGGCTTTTTCCTTTTGAAACGATTCGATCTGTTTTTTCAGGGCTGCGTTGTTCTCCACTAAACTGTTGACCACACCGGGAAGTTCTGAGTACGGTTTTTTCAGCGCGGTTTTTATCTGGTCTAAAGGTTCCAGGTATTGCTGAAAAATATAATCAAAGGCAGCTTCACCGGTAATCGCTTCAATGCGCCGGACACCGGCAGCCACAGCCGTTTCTTCCACGATGATGAACAACCCGATCTGGCCTGTAGCCTTTACATGGGTACCGCCGCATAATTCTTTGGAATAATCGTTACCGACGCTCACTATCCGGACCTCGTTGCCGTACTTTTCTCCAAACAACGCGATGGCGCCTTTCTTTTGTGCATTTTCCATCGAATCAATCTCCGTTTCAACCGCCAGGTTTTCCGAGATCTTTTCAAAGATCATCTTTTCTATTTTCTTTTGTTCTTCGGCAGTAACACCCGTAAAATGCGAAAAATCGAAGCGCAAACGTTCATCGCTCACGTAGGAACCTTTTTGTTCCACATGATTGCCGACAACCTGCCTCAGGGCTTTATGCAGCAAATGCGTTGCCGTGTGATTATTTTGAGTTTGCCTGCGTTTTTTTTCATCAATTTTTGCTTTAAAAACGGAAGTGATATTTTGCGGCAAAGAAGCTGCCAGATGAACAATCAGATTATTCTCTTTTTTGGTATCGGTCACCGGAATTTTCTCATCCCCGGACTCAAGTATTCCTTTGTCGCCGGTTTGCCCGCCCGATTCGGCATAGAAAGGCGTCCTATCCAGCACGATCTGATATTGTTCTTTATCTTTTATTTTGATCTTCCGGTATTTCAGGATAATTGCATCACATTCCGTTTCGGTATAGCCCACAAAATTTGTTTCGGCACTGGTTTCATTGATGACTACCCAATCCTCTTTATCAACAACAGCCGCCTGGCGCGAACGCGTTTTTTGTTCTTCCATACATTTGCTGAATTCAGCCATATCGACCGTCCATCCTTTTTCTTTTGCCATCAATTGTGTCAGATCTATCGGAAATCCATAAGTATCAAACAATTCAAAAGCAAACCGCCCGTCAACGACCTTACTTTCCGGCACTTTATAAGTATCAAACTTATGAATACCGGTATCAAGCGTTCGCAGGAAGGCGGATTCTTCTTCTTTGATCACTTTTGAGATCAGGTCTTTCTGAGCCCGTATCTCAGGAAAAGTGTCACCCATCTGGGAAACCAGTAAAGTGACCAGGTTGTTGATAAAGGTTTCTTTGAAACCAAGAAATGTATAACCGTACCTGACAGCCCTCCGCAAAATCCGCCTTATCACATACCCTGCCTTGTTGTTCGTGGGTAATTGTCCGTCAGCAATGGCAAAAACAATCGCCCTCAAATGATCGGCGATCACCCGCATGGCGACATCTTTTTTTGCATCATCGCCATACCGGCATCCTGCCATTAAGGCGATCTGTTGGATCAATGGCTGAAAAACATCGGTATCGTAATTTGATTTTACATTTTGCAGGGCCATACACAAGCGTTCAAAACCCATGCCCGTATCTACATGTTTTGCCGGCAGGCTCACCAGCGAGCCATCTGCTTTGCGGTTAAATTCAATAAAAACAAGGTTCCATATCTCGATAACCAGCGGATTTCCTTTGTTCACCAGATCCCTGCCATTTATCTTTTGTTTTTCTTCATCGCTGCGCAAATCGACATGAATTTCGGAACAAGGCCCGCAAGGGCCGGTATCGCCCATTTCCCAGAAATTATCTTTTTTAGATCCTGATAATATGCGATCTTTCGGAAGGATTTTTTTCCAATGTTCGTATGCTTCCGTATCCATAGCCAAGCCATCATTTTCATCACCTTCGAACACGGTAACGTAAAGATTTTCCGGAGGTAGTTTATAAACTTCTGTAAGCAACTCCCAAGCCCATGCTATCGCTTCTTTTTTAAAATAATCCCCGAACGACCAGTTGCCGAGCATTTCAAACATCGTGTGATGATACGTATCATGGCCCACCTCTTCCAGATCGTTGTGCTTGCCCGAAACCCTCAGGCATTTTTGTGTATCCGCCACACGCTTATCAGGTGAAACGGCATTCCCCAGAAAATAATCCTTGAATTGGTTCATCCCTGCATTGGTAAACATCAGCGTGGGATCATTTTTGACAACCATAGGTGCAGAGGGAACAATAGTATGTTGTTTCGATTTGAAAAATTCGAGGAAAGTTTTTCTGACTTCAGATGATTTCATTTTGTTTAATTAGTTGACTTTAATAATTTATTTAAAAAACTGTATTTCAGCCTGTTGAGCCTGCCGCTTTCGTTGTTTAACTTTTTAATAACGCCAAAACGAGTGCAAATTTAATTTTTTTTGTTAGCTTTGCAGTTCCTATGTATCATTTTAAGATCAAATTACGTTTAAATAAGGATTTTTTTAAACTAATTTCAGAAGATGAAAAAGCCGAAGTATCATTTTAATACCAAGACGCTCTCCTTCGAAGAATTTAAAGGTTCTGTAAAAAATAAAGTATTTAAGTTCATCTCTATCCTGACTTCGGGCATGGTAATTTCAGCCACCATCATGTTTGTACTTTATAGTTTTATAGATTCTCCGAAAGAACGAGTTTTAAAGCGTGAAAATGAAAAACTGAAACTTCAGTACAGTCAGCTTTCCGAGCGGATGAATCAGGCTTCCATTGTTTTGGCCGATCTGCAAAAGCGTGATGATAATATTTACCGTACCATTTTTGAAGCCGAGCCAATTGCTGATAATATCCGCAAAGCGGGATACGGCGGCGAAGACCGTTATAAAGACCTGAAAGGTTATGATAATTCCGAGCTGATGAAAAATGCCGCTATGAGGCTTGACAATATTTCTCACCAGATCTACATACAATCGAAATCCTTCGACGAAATTATTGCGATAGCCAAAAACAAAGAAAAAATGCTTTCGTGTATTCCGGCCATTCAACCGGTTTCAAAGAAAAGGTCAACAGTTATTTCAGGCTTTGGGTACCGTATTCACCCGATATACAAAACGTCACGCATGCACACAGGAATTGACTTTATGGCCAAAACAGGCACTCCCATTTATGCCACCGGAGACGGAGTTGTTATGGATCCCAAGGGCAATCAAAGCGGCTATGGCATCGTTTGCGTAATCAATCATGGCTTTGGGTTTCAGTCGCTATACGCGCACCTGAGTAAAATAAACGTAAGACCCGGACAAAAAGTAAAACGGGGAGAGGTGATAGGTTATGTAGGCAGCACGGGCTTATCAGTAGCTCCTCATTGTCATTATGAAATTATCAAGAACGGCATAAAGATCAATCCGGTAAATTATTTTTACAACGACCTCACCCCGAAGGAATACGAAATAATGATCAAACAGGCAAACGAACTCAACCAGGCACTGTCGTAACGAATTCCCCCTTTCATGAACAAGCGTTTCAAATTTTCAGGGGAATACCTCAACGCGGAAAAAATATTCGATCTTAAAATTTATTTTTTTTTATTACTGATCATCCTTGTCGGGTATTACAATGTGTCGCTGATGATACATCCCCTGAAATGGGATATGATCGACCAGCCCTATCCCTACAGGTATTATATAGGAGAATGCCTGCGTCATGGTTTTTTCCCCTACTGGCTGCCCTACCAGCAACTGGGCATACCTGTTTGTGCCGACCCTCAGAGCGGAGTATGGTATCCCATAACATGGGTATTTGGATTTTTTTCCGGATATACTATTTATTCACTCTCGGCGGAATACATGCTGCATGTTTTTCTGGCTGCAGCCGGATTTTACCTGCTGGGCAAAAATCTGGGCTTATCAAAAGTTGCGGCTTTTATTCTCGCCGTTTCTTACGCATTTAGCGGATTTATTATCGGAAACTCGCAACATTTTTACTATATCATTGCAGCCGCATGGATACCATTTATATTGAACAGCTATCTGCTTTTAATAAAACATCATAAAGTAATTTATGCTGTGTCCACGGCCTTATTTGCCTATCTGCTCACCACCGGCGGCCACCCGGCTTTCTGGATTATTTTGTTTTATCACCTGGCCGCCATATTTATTATTTATTCGGTAGTATTGTTTTTTAAAAAAGGCCATGCACAACAACCGGGACGGTTTTTTATTCTGAACCTGACGGCAGTGGCCATTTATGCACTGGTAACCTTATCCTATTTTGTTTCTGTTTTTTATAATCAGGATCAGGTAGGCCGGCTGGGCGGCACCACGCTGGAAGAAGCGCTGTCGGGGGCCTTCACCCCGCAGTGCGCCCTGTCGTTTGTGGCTCCTTATGCTGTTACATCAAACACAGCGTTTCTGAAAACAGATATTTCGATGGCCAATGCTTACTTCGGAATAGTTGCCCTGGTATTTTTTGTGTTGTATTTCTTTCATAAAAGATCAAAATTGTCCATAGCGATTTTAATCACCGGCATACTAAACCTGCTGGCTTCTTTCGGGAGCTATACACCAGTCCGCGGGCTTCTGTATCACTATGTCCCTTTTATGGACTATTTCCGGTTCCCGTCCGTTTTCAGGTACTTCGCTATCGTCTCATTTTTATTGATTGCGGGTTTTTCGATGCAGGCTTTTTTCGACAGAAAAGACAAGAAGCTCTTTTACATAGTCCTTGTGTTTATTATTGCTTTTATAACGACGGTAATTGGTTTAAGAACCTCCGCTTATCTCAACCTGAAAAATATTGCCCTGAAACTTGCCTGGGAATTTCCCAACGATACCTGCGTGTCGCAGCGGCTGGCATTTCAGCTGCTCATTCAGGCCGGTTGGCTGGTGCTGTTCCTGTTGGCTTTGCGATTTTTAAAGGTAAAAACAGCTTTTCTGGTGCTGGCTTTTGTAATACTTGATATGTGTAGTGCCTCTATGCTCAACTCCCGAAGCACGGTATATTCTGAAAAGTTGAAAAGCGTTGAAATGCGCCATTTTGAAAAACAAAACTTTGTAAATGGCTTTCCCATCCCCGACATGCCAATCAGCCAGTGTTCCGACTCATCGGGATATTACCAGCACTATTGGCGCAACCTGAGTATATATTATAAAAGGCCTGCTTATGACGGATACAACCCGTTTCAGATAAAAAACAATGTCCGGCTGGTTGATCATCAGACCTCATTTTTCAAAACCATAAAAAAGAACAAGCTGTTTTATTTTGCCGACACCCTGATAAATGGCTTCGACAGCATAATGGCAGCAAGCCATGGCAGGCAGGGCATGGTATTTACCGAGGGCGGTCTGCCTGCTATCAGGAGTTTTAACAATAAAGATCAGAAGATAAAAATAACCGGTTTTTCTCCCAATGAAGTCCGGCTTACCGCTGAATGCAGCGACAGCAGCTTATTGGTATTTTTTCAAAACTTCAATAAAGGCTGGCAGGCCACGATCAACAACTCCGGCACACAAATTCACAGAGTAAATCTCACGCTGAATTCCATTGTTGTCCCTCCGGGTAAAAATGAGATTACGTTCAGCTACAAGCCGTTGCCGGTGATAATCGCGAGGGTTATTTCACTGGGAAGTTTAATTGGAATCCTACTTTTCCTGATTATTATATCTTTCAGGAAACCCTTGTTCTCAAAGAAAGAGCCATACAAATAAATTTTATTCAATATTACTTACTTGGATTTTGCAGGTTTTTCCAATGTATCAGAGCGTAACACGGCCTATTATAATGTGAAAGGCCATGTCCCCGCCTAATTGTAATTGTCGCGTTTTTTTAATTTTTCAATTAAACAATTAAGAATTTGTTTTATATTTGTGTCGTTTTTAAAAACATTATTATAATGAGCACCTTATTAATCATTTACAAAACAATTACCATCTTGATTCTTATTGTTTTTGCTTTCTTTATTTCAGATTTCCGGAAAAAAGAAAAAATGACACCTCTATATAATTCAACCATTATAATACTGCTAAAATTGTTATATCTGGTACCAATCGGTATATTTATTTATACAATAATAAAAATTCAGAATCTTTTATTGTACGATTATGTTCTTCCATTGATTATGAGTGTTGGCGCTTTTTTAGTGGTTAAATCAAAACTTGACCTGGGCCATCACCACACATGGGTGGGTTACGTTTCGGAAAATTCAGGTTATGTTTGTAAAGGAATATATTCATACATAAGACATCCCCTCTATGCGGGGATTTACCTAATCATCATTTTTTGTTCTATCTCCATTGCCATACATAATCCGGTTTATATTGGTCTGTTTAATGCCGCGATTTGTACTTTTATCTTAGGATTTATTTATTTTTCGGCCTATAAAGAAACCTGCTTTCTGATAAAATCCCGTGGAAAGGAATTTGAAATATATTGCAAAACCATTCATCCATTTTTTCCCCTAAAGAAATGGCGATAAACCCGAATTAAAGAATAATATCAAGACGATTAAAACCTGTTCCTCTTGCACATCACATACCGCGACGTATAATAAGGACTGGTATTATATTTTTCAATAATCACACCGCTCATGCAGGTAGAATGCATCATGGTTACCTGCCCGGAATCGGCTTCGATAATCAGGGCTACATGCCCTACACCAGAAGATTTACTACTTCTGCCTTTGAAAAAAATAAAATCACCCTTGCGGGCTTCCTTCAAATTAACTTTTTGCCCTAATGTTGACATCGCTGAGGAAGAATGAGGGAAAGTATAACCATATTTTCCAAAGATATAAGAAACATATCCCGAACAATCAAAGCCCGCCGGTGATTGTCCGTGATATTTATATTTCAGCCCCAGAAATTGTTTCCCGAAATTGATCACACTGTCAATCACTGCTTCATTATATTCTTGTTTTACCAGAGAATCAGCACGTATGCTGTCTTTCTGAACAGCAAAAATGGAATCGTTTTTCTGATATACATCCCCGTTCTGGCTATGGATGGTCGGAATGAGCATCGCCATAAAAACAACAAACAACAAATTCAGGACATATTCTATTTTTACTTTTCTATGCATCAAAAATTTTTTTATGGAAAATCTCCCTCAATACCGATGAGACTAAGAATTACAGCCTCAAAACGACACAACACATAACGTGTTGCAGGACAAAGGTATACAAAAATATTTTACTGACCAAACTTTTTTTTAAGTTTTTGTTTTGGTCAGCCGGCTGTGCTTATACCCATAAACGAAATACAACGAAAGCCCCACCACCAGCCATATCAGGAAACGAAGCCAGTTGGTGATGCCAAGCTCGGTCATCAGGTAAAAATTGGTAAGCAAACCCAGCACAGGAATCAGGGAAAACTGCCGCACAACAGCAAATACGCTCAGCACAATGGCAAGCACGATGAACAACAACAGAGGTATTTTATCAATAATTATATTCCATTCGGTGTACAGATCCTGTTTTGCAAAATTTTCAAAGAAAGGTTTGTTTAACAGGTATATTGCCAACAGCACAATCAGCCATACCCATGGAAGAAAATACCTCGAATTGAAATAAGGTATTTTAAAAGATTTATTGTTGGTGAGCTGTTTATTTTTTTTCGGATCATCCAGTATCAGCACGCCGCCCGATACCAATACAAAAGCAAAGAGGGTGCCTATACTTGTCAGGTCGGTTACTTCGGTCAGGTTCATAAATAATGTAGGAATGGCGACCAGAAACCCTGCAACAACAGAAGCAAAGGCCGGAGTCTTGTATTTGGGATGTAACTTTGAAAATCTTTTTGGCAACAGCCCGTCGCGGCTCATGCTCATCCAGATGCGGGGCTGTCCCAACTGAAATACCAGCAGCACACTCGCCATAGAGATCACGGCGCTCACGGCAATGAGCCCTGAAAAGCCGGTCAGGTTGAGCCGTGCAAACACATAGGCCAGTGGATCGCCCACGGCAAGCTCATAGTAAGGCGCCATTCCCGTAAGCACCAGGCTGATCATTATATATAAAACCGTCGAGATCACCAGCGACAGCAATATGGCGCGTGGCAGGTCCCTTTGCGGCCGCTTGCATTCCTCCGCCGTCGTAGAAATAGCATCAAAACCGATATATGCAAAAAACACGGCAGCTACGCCTTTCAAAACACCCGATACGCCACTGGGTGCAAAAGGGCTCCAATTTTCCGTATTCACATAAAAAACGCCTACGCCAATGATTAGCAATAGTATCAGTATCTTCAGCGCCACCATCAGGTTGCTTGCAATTTTTGATTCACGGATACCAACATAGACGAGCGTTGTAATAAAAACAACAATACAAAATGCCGGAATATCAGCAATGATCTTTAGCCCAAAAACTTCCGGGGCGGTGGTCCAGGCATTATACGCTTCGCGTAAGCCGGATGTCATCGAGCTCAAAGCAGCCCCCGACGAAAGTTGTGCTGCCACCGCATGATAGCCCCGTGAAGCGCTCAGGTAATCGGTTGAAAAATATGCTGGAATATGTATGTGTATTCCGTTGCACATGCCGACAAAATAATCCGACCATGAGATCGCCACAGCGATATTTCCGACGGCATACTCCATGATCAGGTCCCAGCCGATGATCCATGCAATCAGTTCGCCAAAGCTGGCATAAGCATAGGTATAAGCGCTGCCGCTGATCGGGATGGCTGAAGCAAACCGGGCATAACACAAACCCGACAATCCGCACGCGAGGGCAGTAAAAACAAACAATAGGGATACGGCAGGGCCTCCGCTGGCCGCGGCATTTCCAATAGTGCTGAAAATACCCGCCCCGATGATGGCGGCAATACCCAAAGCTGTCAGATCAACAACATTCAGATTTTTTTTCAGCCGATGGGCATCATGCGTCATATCATCAGCATGACGAAGAATTTCATCAATATTTTTTTTACGGAAGAGCTTATTGAATTGCAAAACTTAATCTTTGCTTACTAATTTTTTTGCTGCTTCATAAATACCGTCCTCGTCGTAGCCGCATTCGGCATGAAGCTGCGCCAGGGACCCCTGCTCCACAAAATGGTCGGGAACACCAAGTTTAACTATTTCAGCATCATAATTATACTGGCTCATAAACTCGATGACGGCAGTACCCAACCCCCCGACAATAGTTCCGTCCTCAACAGTAATGATTTTTTTGTACTGTCTGAAAACTTCATGCAACAGGTCTTCGTCTACAGGCTTTAAGAAACGCATATCGAACAAAGCCGGAAAAATGTTTTCAGCATTCAGTTTTCTTATCACATCGGCAACAAAATTTCCGGGGTGTCCAATACTGATAAATGCCAGGTCTTTACCGTCAACCATCTTTCGTCCTTTTCCGATTTCAATTTTCTGAAAAGGTGTTTTCCATTGTTCCATCACACCAAAACTCCTGGGATAGCGGATAGCAAAAGGCAATTCAACGTATTGTGCCGTGTATAAAAGATTCCTGAGTTCTTCTTCGTTCATCGGGGCTGAAACGATCATATCAGGGATACATCTGAGGTATGCCAGGTCAAATGCACCATGGTGGGTAGCTCCATCTTCGCCCACCAGCCCGCCGCGGTCAATGCAGAACACCACATGCAGTTTTTGCAGGGCTACATCGTGAATGATCTGATCGTAGGCACGCTGCAAAAAGCTTGAATAAATGTTGCAATAAGGTATCAGTCCCTGTGAAGCAAGCCCTGCCGAAAAAGTAACCGCATGTTGTTCAGCAATGCCTACATCAAAAGTGCGCTCCGGAAATTTCGCCAGCATCATATTCATGGAACACCCAGTCAGCATAGCCGGAGTAACGCCTACGATTTTCTGATTTTGCCCTGCAAGTTCCACAAGGGTTTTCCCGAAAACAATCTGATATCTTGTTAATTTTTGATGCCCGGGCTTTTCCATATTGATACCGGTGTCCGGATCAAAAATTCCGGGAGCGTGAAACCGTGTCTGGTCCTTCTCCGCCCAAGGAAACCCTTTGCCTTTGACGGTAATGCAATGTAATATTTTCGGCCCCCTGATATCTTTAATATCATTGAACAGCTTCACAAGGCGGACAACATCATGGCCATCTACCGGCCCGAAATACCGGAAACCCAGCGACTCAAAAAGGTTGCTTTGCCGGACAATAGCTGACTTTATAGCACCAAGAAATTTATTGATCCACCGTCTGAGTGTCTGACCGGTAATAATATTCCAGACATCAAGTTTCAGTTTGTTGTAAAACCGCGAAGTGGTAATCTTGGTAAGGTATTCTTTTAATGCACCCACGTTCTGGTCGATAGCAATGCCGTTATCATTAAGCACCACCAACATATTCATTTTCGCCACGCCCGTATGGTTCATAGCTTCAAAAGCCATCCCCGCGGTCATCGATCCGTCACCGATAAAAGCGATGTGATGGCGGTCGTGTTCCCCCTTCAATTCAGATGCAACGGCCATTCCCAGCGCAGCAGAAATGGAGGTGGATGAATGGCCTACCCCAAAAGCATCATATTCACTTTCAGTCATACGGGGATAGCCGCTTATTCCTTGATACTTGCGGTTGGTATCAAAAACATCTTTGCGGCCCGTGAGAATTTTATGGGTATATGCCTGATGCCCGACATCCCAGACAATTTTATCATAGGGTGTATTATAAACATAATGCAAGGCAACAGTAAGTTCTATAGATCCCAGATTCGCCCCGAGATGCCCGGGGTTGAAAGAAGTTGAATCGATAAGAAATTGTCTTATGTCTTCACACAAAGCCGGCAATTCTTCAACCTTTAGCTTTTTAAGATCCGATACAGAATTAATTTTCGATAGTATTTCGCCCTGTGTTACCTTCATGAAAAAACAAACTCCCTTTTAATAAAAATCGTGTGCAAAAATATAAAAAATTAAAGCAATAAAGAATACTTCGTCGTTCTCGGATTTATATTGTTGATTATTAAATCATTAGAGTTTTAAAAAACAATATAGTTGTAAATCAGCCTGAAATTTGCTTTTTTTGCATAAAATTTAAAAACATGGAAGAACAATACACGCACTATAAAATAAAAGACGTTTTAAAGCTGAGGGATTATGGCAAAATAATAAATCTGAAAGGCTGGGTCAGGTCGAAAAGAGGCAACAAACAACTTGCCTTTATTGCAATGAACGATGGTTCGATCATTCACAGCATACAGATTGTCGCTGAACTTGAAAAATTCGATGAAGAAATCATAAAACTAATCACCACCGGGGCTTGTCTGTCGGTAAACGGCACATTGGTTGAATCTCCCGGCCAGGGCCAGAATGTCGAGATACAGGCCATTTCGATAGACGTTTATGGAACTGCAGATGCCGCAACATACCCTTTACAGAAGAAAGGCCACACAATGGAATTTTTGCGGGAGATAGCCCACCTGCGCCCCCGCACCAATACATTCAGCGCGATATTCCGTATTCGTCATGCGATGTCTTTTGCCATTCATAAATATTTCAACGACAACGGATTTTTTTATATTCATACTCCTCTCATCACCGGATCGGATGCTGAAGGTGCAGGCGCGTTATTCCAGGTTACCACGCTGAACATGGAAAATCCGCCCCGCAACGAAGACGGCAGCATCAACTATGCGGAAGATTTTTTTGGAAAACGCACCAGCCTTACTGTTTCCGGTCAACTGGAAGGCGAACTCGGAGCAATGGCACTGGGACTGGTTTACACTTTTGGCCCTACATTCAGGGCTGAAAATTCAAACACACCGCGCCATCTAGCAGAATTCTGGATGATAGAACCTGAAATGGCATTTTACGACATTCACGACAACATGAACCTTGCCGAGGATATGCTAAAATACCTTATCAGTTACGCGTTAGAACATTGCCTCGATGATCTTGAATTTTTACAAAAAATGTATGACAACGAGCTGATCTCCCGCCTGAACTTCGTTCTGGAGAATCCTTTTGAAAGGCTTACTTATACAAAGGCTGTCGAAATTTTAATGGCTTCGGGAAAGAAATTTGAATACCCTGTCAGTTGGGGCACCGACCTGCAATCCGAACACGAAAGATACCTCGTGGAAAATCATTTCAAACGCCCGGTAATACTGACTGATTACCCGAAAGAGATCAAAGCGTTTTATATGAAACAAAATCCCGATGGTAAAACGGTTCGTGCTATGGACGTCCTCTTCCCGAAGATCGGGGAGATCATCGGTGGATCTCAGCGTGAAGAACATTATGATCTGCTGATAAACCGCATCAGAGAACTGGGTATCTCTGAAAAAGAAATGGAATGGTATCTTGACACAAGAAGGTTCGGAACCGCACCACATAGTGGTTATGGCCTTGGGTTTGAACGTCTGATACTTTTCATCACCGGCATGGCAAACATCAGGGATGTCATTCCGTTCCCGCGAACTCCGCAAAATGCAGAATTTTAATAAAACGGCCTTGAAAAATATTAATCCTGATTTTTATACGTTTTTTTTTGCGTATGCTAACTAAAAATATTATATTCGTAACAAAATATACAAAGAAGCTTAATCATGCTCAACCAGAAATTACAGCAGAAACTACAACAAAAACTTTCGCCACAGCAGATACAACTGATGAAAATGTTGCAACTGCCGACCATCGCTATTGAGCAACGCATCAAGGAAGAACTCGAAGAGAATCCCGCGCTTGAAGATGCCAATGAATCTGATATAAAAGACGAAAATCAGGATCAGGACGAAAATATTACCGATACCGAAGAAACCGAAGTGGACGAAAACGAAGAATTAGAAAAAGAAATTGAAGAAATTGAAAAAGACCCTGAGGAAATTTCTTTTGAAGATTTCATTGATGAGGACGACACGCCTGCCTATAAGCTGAGTTCTTACGAATACAACCCCGACGAAGATGATCATAAGGAAATACCTTTTTCTGTCGGGCAGACTTTCCACGAATCGCTGATCACCCAACTCGGACTGAGGAATCTTGACGAACGGCAAAAATTAATTGCAACATTTATTATCGGAAACCTTGATGATTCAGGTTATTTACAGAGAGACCTTTCTGCAATGGTCGATGATATTGCCTTTACACAAAATGTCTCCACTGATGAAAAAGAACTTGAGTCGTTATTGCTGTTGATCCAGGAATTTGAACCTTATGGCGTAGGTGCGCGCAACCTTCAGGAATGCCTGCTCATACAACTGAAGAAAAAAGAAAGTATAACATCTTCGGTTATATTAGCACAAACGATATTATCCAGGTTCTTTACCGAGTTTACAAAAAAGCATTACGACAAGATCGAAAAACGCCTTGATATTTCCGGTGAACAGCTCAAACTGGCCATGAATGAGATTCTTCAGCTAAATCCAAAGCCGGGGAATTCGATGATTGACAATGCCAAACCCAATCAGTACATCACTACCGATTTCATCATAAGCAACAACGACGGCGAACTTGAGCTTACCCTGAATTCAAAAAATGCTCCCGAGCTTCGTATCAACAAGGCCTACCTTGAAATGATCGAAACCATGTCCGCAAACAAAAAGCACAAAACAAACCAGGACAAAGAACTTGCTGTATTTGTAAAACAAAAACTCGACTCGGCCAAGTGGTTCATCGACATGATCAAACAACGCCACGACACCCTGTACAAAACCATGAAGGCCATCATGGATTTCCAAAAAGAATACTTCCTTGAAGGCGACGAGACCAGTCTGAAGCCTATGATATTAAAAGATATCGCGGAAAGAGTAAACCTTGACATATCCACCATTTCACGTGTGGTGAACAGCAAATATGTTCAGACGCATTTCGGAACCTTCCTGCTGAAAAGCTTTTTCTCTGAATCATTACAAACAGAATCGGGAGAAGAAGTCTCTACACGGGAGGTGAAAAAGATACTCACCGACTGCATCGATTCGGAAAGCAAGAAAAAGCCGCTTACCGACGAACAGCTCACTAGGATCCTTAAAGACAAAGGCTATAATATTGCACGGCGCACCGTGGCCAAATATCGCGAACAGCTTGACATACCTGTGGCAAGACTCAGAAAAGAGCTCTAGTAATTTTATGGGAACCCGGTTTTCAAAGATCATTTCAGCTATTTTCCAGCCCTTGCTGATGCCAACCTACACCTTGTTGCTGGTCTTCAACATCAATATGTATTTCAGCTCCGTCCTCTGTGTTTTGGCAAAAGTACTTTTACTGATCATGGTTTTTTCCTCCACCGTAATTTTTCCCCTGATCCTCTTTTCAATTTTTAAAAGAAATAATATCATCAGGAGTTTTCATATGGAAACAAAAGAGGAAAGAAATTACCCCTACCTGGTGATATCCATCATTTATTTTCTCATGTACATGCTGATCTCGCAAACCAATATACATGCGATCTACAGCTTTTTTCTTGTTTGCTCGACCGTTTTGTCGCTGCTTTTGCTTTTTGTTAATTTCAGGTTTAAAATCAGCGCCCATGCCGCAGGCATTGGCGGACTTACCGGCTTATTGACCGGAATTGCTTTTCGCTTAAACCTCGACCTGACTTTCCTGTTAATTATTTCTATCTTCTGTGCAGGGCTGATCGGCTATACGCGATTAAAACAAAACGCCCACAAGCCATCCGAAGTTTACCTGGGATTTCTTGCGGGAGTCGCGGTTTTCCTTTTATTTACCTTGCTGCTGTAATTTCTTAATAGGGAGAGATTGTCAGACCAACTGATATGGGATACATATCCGGGCCTTTGTCTTTTTTGAACAGATGAGATAAGGAATAATATCCATACACCTGAATCCATTTCCATCCTGTGCGTACCGTAATGCCATATCGGACATTATTTACATTGGGTATCGCATATTCCCTGACTCTCATTTTAGGCGTTGGAGAATCTTCATTGTAATTATCACCATTGTAAGTGTTATAACTTCCCAGCATCAAGCCTAACTTACCGCCAAGATAAAATTTAAAAGCATTGTTTCTCAAGCGATACCGAAATTCAAACGGAATATCGACATAAATTGCTGTAAATTTATTCTTAACATAGCTAATATCCTGAGAGCCATCCGTGGATTTTTTTGGAATTTTTGTAAAAACAGTAGATCCTCCATATACTCTTTTCCCCGAATCAATAGTATAATTTATGGGTATTGCATCGCTATGTAAGTTATGCAAACTGAAACCCAAGCCGGCAGCAAAACTGAAATTACTTTTACCGAAAAGGATTTCATACTTGTAATGCCAGCTAACCCCCAAATTAATCTGTTTAGCATCAATGGAATCAGCGGCTTCACTATTCATCATCCACATGTCTGTAAAAACATCAACTGCAATTCTATCTTGCTTGGAAGGTTTACCATAGAATATCTTATCCTTGGTATTAATGTCTTCTTTATCCTGCGCACTCAGGCTATATGAAAACGCCAGACACAACGCAACGAACATTATTTTTTTCATGAATTAAATTTATTTTTTACAAAGATAGCATTAAAACAAATATCGTACCTTAAATTTTATTACCTCTAAACCTGGGTGAGCAAATTATTTGCTGAAACAAAAGGTTTTTAGTTCTTTGTGTCAACTTCTTATTAACCTGTTTTTAATATACTTATCCTAAGAAAACAATTTTTTTTACAAAACCACCATTGCGGGATTATTATGAATGCTTTATTAAAAGCTGAAAAAGGTTTTTTCAAAATTTTCTTATTGATTTTCCCGATTTTAAATAATTTTTTTAACTTTGGCAGGACAATTAATTTTAACTTTAATTTTATGACGATTAAAGCAAGGTTTTTTAACATTAACTCTCATATTAATAATATGCAAAAAGCTATTCCCAATCTTTTTAAACTCCTGATTACTTTAGTGATTTTCAGTTTTTGTACTTTCAATGCAACATCACAAACCACAGACAATTGGTCCATTAAATGGAATTATCCAAAAGTTTTTATTGAAAATAAAGGGCAGTTCGATGGCAGGGATAAAATGCCCGAATCTCAGATTTTATACGCTGTGGACCATACTGCCGTGCAAATCTTTTTCACTGAGCAGGGCCTCACCTATCGCCTCGACACCAAAATAAAAAACCCAAACCGCAAAAAGGGAGATACCACTCAGCCAAAACGACTTGTAATCAGCGATTTTGTTCACATGACCTGGGAGGGTGCAAATCCCAACCCGGAAATTATCCCGGAAGAGTTGAGCCCCGATTATCACACCTACTCCATGTTGAGCCGGGACAGAAACAGCTACTACGACATCAGGAATGTCAAAGGATATAAAAAAATCACCTATAAAAACCTGTATCCCGCCATTGATGTGGAATATGTTTTTCATCCCGAATCAGGCATCAAATACACGCTGGTGTTGCATCCCGGCGCCGATATCAGCAAGGTCAGGATGAAATTTATTACCGATACGTCGCTTTTTATTGACAATAACGGGAATCTGAAAATTGCCACCATTTACGGCGATATCACCGAACACGCCCCTGTGAGCTTTTACGGCGATAATAATACGCCTGTGTCATCGCGTTTTCAACTGAACAACAACGAGGTTTCTTTTGTACTAAGCGAATTTGACCAAAATCAAAAAGTGATTGTGGACCCCTGGGTACAAATGCCGTCACTGGCCAATTCCAACGGGGTATGGGAACTGGATAAGGACGGAGCAGGCAACATTTACATTATTGGAGGCGATATGCCGATGAAACTTCAGAAATACAATTCTTCAGGAGTATTGCAATGGACTTACAACACCCCCTGGGATACTGCCAATAACTGGCTGGGAACGCTGACCACGGATCAAATCGGGAACTCTTACATCACCTCAGGTTCGGTGGCTGCCATCCAAAAAGTTAATTCGGCAGGTTCGATGGTATGGAGCGCTAACGGAGGAGCCATGGATGAATACTGGATGATTGCCTTTAACTGCGACCAAACCAAACTCATCGTAGGAGGCACCCGTCTCGACCCTATTGTGACCGCCAACAGTCATGGTGTTATTTTCGACATCAACACCACCAACGGCAGTGTAATTTCCCTTGTAAATGTGGCCAAAAGCAGGTCATACACCCTTCTGGGCATGCCAATTACCGAACCCAACGAGGTAAGAGCCTTATCTTCTTCGCGGGATGCCAAATATTATTTTCTTACACTGGATTCTGTTGGCGCCATCAACCAGAACATGAACCTATGTTCATCGAACGGCCCTGTTTTTAAGCAAATTTCGGGTTATAATTTTTCTTATTAATGTGAAAACTACCGCCCAAATAACGGTAATGCGGGCATACGTTCCATCCGTGCGAACAACAATTTTGTCTATACCCAGAATGGAACCACCATTCACAAACGCTCGCTGAATGATGGCTCTATCATTACCACTGCAAGCATTCCCGGCGGAATCTCCACCTCGGTATCCATGACCAATTTTAATCAGCCCGGCAACAGCGGTATTGCTGTTGATTCCTGCGGGAATGTTTATGTTGGTTCCGGAGACCGTGTAATTAAATACGATGCAAATCTTACCCAGCTATCGCAAACCACACTACCTTTTGCTGTCTTTGACGTCGTGGTGGCCCCCGGCGGAAATGTGGTGGTTTGCGGAGCCACAGGCAGTTCCTCGAGTACTTCTCGGACGGGCTATCTGCAATCCATCAATATGTCGGCCTGCCATCCCTTTGCCCTGATTTGCTGCAACACGACTATCTGCCCGGCAGGACCCTTTTGCCTAAACGATCCGGCTGCTATGCTCATTAGCGAAACATCAGGCGGCACCTGGAGTGGTCCGGGGGTTAATCCAAGCACAGGATTATTTATGCCTTCTGCCGCCGGGATTGGCTCACATACCATCACCTATACACTACCCTGCGGATCAAGTTCAATTACCATCAAGGTAAATCCCTGTGTACCCCTTACGGTATGTCAGACCTTAACCGGCGATATGATGGTTTCTGGCGGGACAGGGCCTTATAACTGGCAGCAATGGTCTCCTGCCACGTCCTTTCCTATCACCAACCAGGCCGAATGCCAATCCTGCGGATATACCTGGAATGCACTGATGGGAATGTGTCTGAATGGCATGATGCCGGTTACAACCTGCAACATGCCGGCCGGATGGTCAACTTTCGCAACAGGAAATACCACCACACCTCCGGGTACCTGGCCGATACGAGTCATCGATGCCAATGGCGATTCAGCTATTATCAATTCACTGGCTTCACTGCCTGCATGTTCCGCCTGTCCGCCATTTACTTTCAACATCACCAATATCATTAATGTCTGCCCCGGCCTGACCAATGGAAGCTTTACTGTTACCACCGGTGGCGGAACATCACCCTACGATTACCTGCTGAAAAACCCCAGCGGCAATATCATTGCTTCTTATAACAATGTAAGCGGGGCTCAGACTTTTACAAGCCTCCCAGCAGGTACTTACAACCTGGTGGCCGTGGACAGCGACACCTGCCGCGATTCCTCAATGGTAACCATAACCCAGCCTACTCCGATAAACATCCAGCTTACCCCGGTAGATGAACATTGTGCCAATAGCTGCACCGGTTCGGCAACAGCTCTTGTTACAGGAGGCGACAGTCCATATACTTATGCCTGGAACAATGGGCAGGATTCTGCCGTCATCCATGGACTTTGTGCCGGAACATACACTGTTACCGTTACAGATTCCAATGCATGCCACACTACAGCAACCACCGCCGTTGGCTCAGCAGTTGCAATCAGCGCCGATTTTACGGCAGACCCCGCGTCGGGTAGTGTGCCGCTGAATGTTTTCTTTGATCACATCGGGACCGGTGCGGTGCAATGGTACTGGAATTTTGGCGACGGCGATGTATCCAACGATGAAAACCCAGTACATGTTTATGATTCAACGGGCATTTATACCGTAACCCTTATTGTTTCTTCGGGCCCACCGGATTTTTGCCAGGATACTACCACCATGATTATTGATGTACAAAAACCTTCCAGAATAACTGTTCCAAATGTATTTACTCCTAACAATGACGGCCATAACGACGAGTTTATAATGGATGCCAAAGAAATAAAAACTTTTTCGTGTTCGATTTACAACCGCTGGGGCAAAAAGGTTTTTGAGTGGTCGGACATTAACAAGGGATGGGATGGCAAAACAAGAGGTGGATGCGCCGCGGCCGATGGCGTGTATTATTTTATTATCCAGGCGGTGGGAACTGACGAAGCAGAATATGATATCTCAGGAACTGTTACCCTGCTGAGGTAAGGAATTAATTAAAGCCATAAAAATTTCAAACAGATAAAACCCATTTCATTATGCATCAGCAAAACTTCGTTAGTGGGCACATGAAAAAAAACAAAAAAATTTTTTCATTGTTTTTCCTGAAACTTTTTCCTCTAGCAGTCCTTGTTCTATTCATTCATACCAAAGGATTGGGTCAGACCCAGGACTGGTCCATCAAATGGAATTACCCAAAAGTTTTTATAGAAAATAAAGGACAGTTCGATAGCAGGGATAAAATGTCCGAATCTCAGATTTTATACGCTGTGGACCATACTGCCGTGCAAATATTTTTCACTAAGCAGGGCCTCACCTACCGCCTCGACACCAAAATAAAAAACCCAAACCGCAAAAAAGGAGATACCTCTCAGCCAAAACGGCTGGTCATCAGCGATTTTGTTCACATGACCTGGGAGGGCGCAAACCCCAACCCGGAAATTATCCCGGAAGAGCTGAGCCCCGATTATCACACTTACTCCATGCTGAGCCAGGACAGAAAAAACTACTACGACATCAGGAATGTCAAAGGATATAAAAAAATCACTTATAAAAACCTGTATCCCGCCATTGATGTGGAATATGTTTTTCACCCGGAATCGGGCATCAAATATGCGCTGGTGTTACATCCCGGCGCCGATATCAGCAAGGTCAGGATGAAATTTGTTACCGATTCGTCGCTTTTTATTGACAATGACGGGAATCTGAAAATTGCCACCATTTACGGCGAAATCACCGAACACGCCCCTGTGAGCTTTTACGGGGATTATAATACTCCTGTGTCATCGCATTTTCAAATGAATAACAACGAAGTTTCCTTTGTACTAAGCGACTACGACCATAATCAGAAAGTGATTGTGGATCCCTGGGTGCAAACGCCCACGCTGGCCAATTCCAACGGGGTATGGGAACTGGATAAAGACGGTGCGGGCAACATTTACACCATCGGAGGAGATATGCCGATGAAGCTGCAGAAATGGAGTGCTGCCGGGGCATTGCAATGGACCTACAACACCCCCTGGGATACCGCCAACAACTGGCTGGGAACGCTGACCACCGACCAGAACGGCAACTCTTATATTACTTCAGGTTCTGAGGCCGCTATTCAAAAAGTAAATACCTCTGGCTCTATGTTGTGGAGCGCCAATGGCGGGGCCATGGACGAATACTGGATGATTGCTTTTAACTGCGACCAGACCAAGTTGATCGTGGGAGGCACCCGCCTCGATCCAATTGTTACCGCTAACAGCCACGGCGTAATCTTCGACATCAGTACCACTAACGGTAGTGTGATTTCATTTGTCAATGTGGCCAAAAGCAGGACATACACCCTGCTGGGGTTGCCGGTTACCGAGCCCAACGAGGTGCGCGCGTTATCTTCTTCCAGAGATGCCAAATATTATTTCCTTACCCTGGACTCGGTTGGCGCCATCACGCAAAACATGAACCTCTGTTCTTCCAACGGCCCCGTTTTTAAACATATTTCAGGCTACGATTTTTCTTACAAATGTGAGAATTACCGCCCCAATAACGGTAATGCCGGCATACGTTCCATCAGGGCGAATAACAATTTTGTTTATACCCAGAATGGGGCAACACTTCATAAACGTTCGCTGGCCGATGGATCTATCATAACTACAGCTACCATACCCGGAGGAATATCCACTTCGGTTGCCATGACAAATTTCAATCAGCCGGGCAACAGCGGAATAGCCGTTGACGACTGCGGAAATGTGTACGTCGGCTCGGGCGACCGGATTCTCAAATACGATGCAGACCTTAACCAGTTATCGCAAACCACGCTGCCTTTTGCCGTCTTTGACGTGGTGGTGGCTCCCGGCGGCAATGTAGTTGTCTGCGGCGCTACCGGCACATCTTCCAGCACCTCGAGAACCGGCTATGTTCAATCGATCAATATGTCGGCTTGTGCTCCTTTTGCCCTGATTTGCTGCAATACCACCATTTGTCCTGCCGGGCCATTTTGTTCTACCGACTCACCGGCAACGCTAATCTGCGAAACTCCTGGAGGCACCTGGAGTGGCCCTGGAGTGAACCCAAGTACAGGCGTTTTCAATCCCTCTTCAGCCGGTGTTGGCACCCACACTATTACCTATACGCTTCCCTGTGGATCGAGTTCGATAACTATTGTGGTCAGCCCTTGTGTGCCGCTGAATGTATGTCAGGAGCTTAACGGCAACATGACGGTATCGGGTGGCACTGCCCCTTATAGCTGGCAGCAATATTCCGCCGGAGGCACTATAAATATTACCAACCAGGCCGAATGCCAGTCTTGCGGGTATACCTGGAACGCCCTGATGGGAATGTGTTTGAATGGCATGATGCCTGTAACCACCTGCACTACGCCAGGCGGATGGGTCACCTTTGCCACCGGCACCACCGTTACTCCTCCGGGCACATGGCCGATACGCGTTATTGATGCCAATGGCGATTCAGCCATCATCAGCTCTTTGGCATCGCTGCCGGCCTGCAGTCCTTGCCCCACGCTTACCATCACCTCATCCAACATCGTTAATGTATGCGGGACGGCCACCAATGGCAGCTTCACAGCCACCACCAGCGGAGGCACGGGACCCTATGATTATACATTGCTTTTGGGTGCCACCACCGTGGCAAACTTTACCGATATCAGCGGGGCACAGAACTTTACCGGACTGGGAGCAGGAACCTATACCCTTAATGTTACCGATGCCAACAACTGTACAGGAACAATCAGTGTTACTATCGTTTCTTCGGCCACTCTCACACCCTTGATAACCGGCCCCACCACCATCTGTGCGAACAGCTCTGCCACACTGAACGCCGGAGGGCCTTATAACAGCTATTCCTGGTCGTCAGGAGAAACCAGCCAAACCATCATCATTTCGGCCAGTGGTACCTATACCGTTACCGTATCTGATGGCGGGTGCACCGGTAGTGCGACCATAACCGTGACCCAGGCCAGCCAGATAACGCCTTCTATTACTGGACAAACCAATATTTGCCCGGGGGCCTCCACCGTTTTGGATGCCGGAAGCGGATATGCCGCCTATCATTGGTCCTATGGAGCATCATCGCAGACCGCTACCATAAACACGGGCGGAACCTATTCCGTGACGGTCTCCGATGGCAGTGGATGCACGGGCAGCGCATCAATTAACATAACCGTGATCAATACACTTCCTGTAACGGCAATGGCCACTCCCGCCAATGTATGTCCCGGAAACCCAGTCACACTAACAGCCTCCGGAGGAGGAACCTATTTATGGAACACCACACCACCTTCCCACGACTCCGTTTTTGTTGTTCACCCAACCACCGCCACAACCTATGTGGTCACTGTAACCTACAACGGCTGTTCCTCAACAGCATCGGTTTCGGTGAGCGTTGATCCGACTTTAAGCGTTAACGCCTCATCAACCAATACAGGCTGTGTAACCCACGACGGGACGGCCACCGTTGATGTTTCCGGGCCGGGATACACTTATATCTGGAGCACGGTTCCTGCTCAATATACACAAACGGCAACAGGACTGGCTGCCGGCACCTACACCGTTACCGTCGGATATAACGGCTGCTCCGGCAGCGCCTCGGTAACTGTTTATGTTGACCCCGGCCCCGAAGCAGCATTTTATTTCAAGCCGGAAAGCCCGGTGCTTGATGACGGCCCGGTGTTTTTCTTTGACCAGTCTACAGGAAACATCACCCACTGGTATTGGGATTTTGGTGACAGCACCTATTATTCCGGAGTTCCTGCCAACCATGTTTACACGGACACCGGCTCCTACCTCGTCACTCTAATCGTAACAGATGCCGGCGGATGTAAAGACACAGCTCAGGGAACTATTTATATCAATCCATTATTTACGGTTTGGATACCCAACAGTTTTACCCCCAATGAGGACCTGGACAACGAAGAATTCAAGCCGCTCGGCGTAGGCTGGGACACCAAAAACTACTTTATGGCCATATATGACCGATGGGGCAAAATGATATTTTATACTGAAGAGGTCGACACGGGCTGGAACGGGACCTACGATAATGCTTACGACTATTCCAAAGGGACTCAGACGGTTTTTGCCTATGTAGTCCAGGTATCCGATTTAAAAGGCACGAAGCACAATTACAAAGGCATCATTGTGGTGGTACAATAAAACATTATCACGGCATTGCGTACTGCCCTGACATTTTTTGTTTGCTATGGTAACTTTTTCTTTTTCTTGCTTAAACAGGGTGAATAATTCAAACAATTTGTTCAATTAGTTGATTATATGTATTTTATCATTAATATTATTTTTTATTTTTTCAATTTAAATAATTAATAACAATTTTTATTTAACTTTGATGGGGTTTTGTAAATTTTTCATTGTATGTTTAATAAAAAGAATTTTGTCATTGTTTTTTTTAATAATAGCCAAATCATCTATACATAAACAACAAAAATATTTTTCAGTATAAAATTATTAGTTATGAAAAAAACATTCATCTTTTTGTGTTTAATACTCGTATCTGCATCCGTTTTCGCGCAGATATTTACCGGAAGTTCAGCCCGGTCGATGATTCCAGGGACAGAGTTGATTGTAAAAGATACGCTGCTTGATATTCCAACATTTATCAGGTTTTCGAAAGGCTCAGAACCAGAGTTTAAAGATATGCAATCATGGTTAAAGGATCACTTTAAAATCAGTCCTGATTTTGACATGGTACTTTTACGTTCCGAAAAGGACGACCTTGGTTTCACACATTACCGTTATCAGCAGACCTACAAAGGCTATCCTATCCATTCCAATGTTTTTATCATTCATGTGAAAGACAACAAGATTGCAAGTATGAACGGACAGTTATTCGGCCAACTTGATGTAACCGCTACCGCCGCGCTTACAGAAGCACAGGCCCTGGATAAGGCAATTGACTACGTCGGCGCCGATAGTTATAAATGGCAGATACCTGAAGAAGAGCGCTTATTAAAATATAGTCTGGATAATGAAAATGCCACCTGGTTTCCGAAAGGCGAACTTATGATGGTTCCTTCCGACAATAATTTTAAAGGATTGCACTACAGACTTGCTTACAGATTTGACATTTATGCCCATCAGCCGATGAGCCGGCAATGGATCTTTGTGGATGCATCTACCGGGCAGGTTATTCTCACATTGCAACGGATACATTCCGAAAACCAGGATATGCTGGCAAATGCAAGCGCAACAGCAGCGACAAAATATAGTGGAACCCGAACAATCATGACCGACTATACAGGTTCAACATACCGCTTGCGTGAAACCGGAAGAGGATTAGGTATTGAAACCTATGATCTGAATAATGGTACGAACTATGGCAGTGCTGTAGATTTTACTAATTCAACAACGAGCTGGACCGCTGTTAATGTGGATCAGGTTGCCCGTGATGCCCATTGGGGAACCGAAATGACCTGGGATTATTATAGTATTAAACATGGCAGAAACAGCCTTGACAATGCAGGGTTTAAGCTATTAAGCTACATACATTACAGTACCAACTATGCCAATGCATTTTGGGATGGAAGCCGGATGACATACGGAGACGGTGATGCGACTTATGACCCTTTTACAACCTTAGATATCTGTGGACACGAAGTTACACACGGGCTTACTGAAAACACAGCCAATCTCACCTACTCATACGAATCCGGAGCGCTGAACGAGGGATTCAGCGATATTTTTGGTGTAAGTATCGATTTCTACGCGAAACCTCCATCACAGTCCGGGAACTGGCTTATGGGTGAAGAGGCAGGTTCAGCATTTCGCAGCATGTCAAATCCTAATTTGTATGAACAGCCGGATACTTATCATGGAACATATTGGTGGACCCAATCCGGGGATAATGGCGGTGTTCACTACAACTCAGGGGTTATTAATTTTTGGTATTACCTGCTTTGCCAGGGAGGAAGCGGGACTAACGATAATGGCAATGCGTACAATGTCACTGCCATCACCATGGCCAAAGCGGAGAAAATTGCTTTCAGGGCGCTGACGGTATATCTGACCAGTTCTTCACAATATGCCGATGCACGTACTTATACACTACAGGCATGTGCCGACCTGTACGGAGGTTGTTCACAGGAAATGATCTCAACCACCAATGCATGGTATGCTGTAGGTGTTGGTGCGGCTTACTCTGCGGCAGCAGTAGATGCCGATTTTTCTGCCTGTCCGGCATCACAATGTTCAGCAGCACCTTTTACTGCTAACTTTACCAATTTAAGTACAAACGGGAACACCTATAAATGGTATTTCGGTGATGGCGGCACCAGCACGTTGACAACTCCTTCACATGCATATACCACCAACGGGGCTTATAATGTAAAGCTGGTTGCTTACGGCGGAACCTGCGGCTCTGATTCCATCACCAAGGCCGGATATATTACTGTCGGGCCATCATATCCTTGCGAGGTTTCCATCCCCGGCAGCGGAACAGGAACCACGCAAACCGCTTGCAATGGCAAACTATACGACAGCGGCATTTGCGGCGATTATGCCAACAACACCAGCGGCACCATCACGATCGCGCCAACTGGGGCCTCTTCGGTAACACTGACATTCACATCGTTTAATTTTGAATTGAATTACGATTATTTGTATATTTATGACGGACCTACTACCGCATCCCCACAAGTTGCTGGAAGCCCGTTTACAGGCACCTCACTACCCGGCGTTATTACATCTTCAGGGGGTTCAATAACCCTCAGACAAACCAGTGATCAGGGGTTAGTGGCTTCCGGTTTTTCAGTCAACTGGAGTTGTACCAGCTCTGTCTCTCCACCTGATGCCAATTTTGTTGCCAATGTAACCTCAAGTTGTTCGGGAATAATAAATTTTACAGACCAGTCAACAAATACACCTACCTCGTGGTTGTGGAATTTCGGCGACGGCCAGGCCTCGACACAGCAGAATCCTTCACACACCTATCTCTCGGACGGAACCTATACAGTAAAACTCAGAACCAGCAATCCATACGGCACAGATTCGCTCATAAGGACAAGTTATATTACCATTGACAAACCGGATGGTCCCGCTGCCACAGGGACTACGATATGTCATGGAACAACGGCACAGCTAAATGCCAGCGGCAGCGGCACAATCGAATGGTACGATTCGCCCACAGGCCTCACCAGCCTCCATACAGGAAACAGCTTCACGACACCACTGCTCAACACAACGACAAATTATTATGTGCAAACCACTACCGGAGGTACTGCATATACCGGCCTGACAAATATTATTCTTGCCAACACTTCCAACATAAGTAACGAACATGGCCTGATTTTTACGGCCCTGCAACCGTTTGTTTTAAAATCGGTGAAAGTCCGGTCAGTAGCTTCCGCTGCAGCTTCCAAAACGGTAACTTTGAAAAACTCTTCTAACGTTACTCTAAGTACTGTTACTGTAAACAATGTCCCTACGGGTGAAAGCCGCATCACCTTAAACATCAATGTCCCTGTTGGCACGAACCTCAGGCTGACAGCGCCAGCTAACAGTTACCTGATGAGGGACAACACAGTGCCCACAGGTACTTACCCGATCACACTCCCGGATGTGGTCAGCATTACCTCGAATACTGCGGGCTCCGAAATTTATTATTATTATTTTTATGATTGGGAAGTGGAATTGCCAAGCTGCAAAAGCCTCCGCACACAGGTAACTGCCACGGTAACTCCGGCGCCCGTCGCACAGTTTACCTACTCTCAGGTGAACGAAAATATTACCTTCTCCAACACCTCAGCCAACGGCAGCAGCTACTACTGGGATTTCGGCGATGGCGGCAACAGTACGGCAACAAACCCCCTGCATACATATACTGCGAATGGGACATACAATGTAATGCTGATAACAACAAACACCTGCTCGAGCGATACAACTTATCAGAACATCACCATAAATTCGATAGTCCTCAACCGGCATACCATCAGCGGGAGAACACGTTATGCAAGCAGGGCCCTCCCCGGTAACCCGGCTCCGAACCTCCCTGCATATAATCCTGTAATATACAATATCGATCATGTAATCGTCAAACTGAAGGCTTATCCTGCAGGTACAGAACTGGCAAGGGATACAAGTGATGCCGCAGGCGTTTATCAATTCAGTAATGTTTTAGATGGAACTTATATATTGTCTTATGATAAATACGTTGCCGACACGATGCAGACTTGTGATAATATCAATGTTATAGATCTGGCTTTGCTGCAATATTATATTGGCCACGATACCGTGTCCGATCCGTCAAGAAATTTTACCATGAAATATAAAAAAGCAGCGAATGTGGATAATTCATTTAATGCCTATGGCCCGACCATCAATACCGCTGACCTTGCAAGGATATCAGCCAAAATTGGTTTGCCGTACGATCCTGCAAGAAACTTCCCTAAGGGAAACTGGCCCGAGATGAATAAATCCGTAACAGTTACAGGGGCTGACGTAATCCTCGACCTGGAAACTATATGCTACGGCGATTACGATGCATCAGGCACCAAATACAGAGATTCAGCAACTACCTGGAGCCAGACAAAATCTTTATCTGAAAATATCGTCATTCAGTCCGACGAATCAATAACTATACACAATCAAGAGTATTTTGAAGTACCGTTAAAGATAAGCACAAAAATGAATGAGCTTTCCGCGCTGGGGCTGGAACTGAATTATCCGGGCAAAGATTACAAATTAGTAAGCGCTTCCATGCCCCAAACAGTCAATAAAATCAGTGCGGTCAAGATAAATCCTGCATTTGAAGAAATTCTTTCCGGAGATAATGACTTACTGGTGACAGATATTGATGGCATGATCAGGGTGGTTTTTGCTACCACATCGTATTTTGACGTAGCTGCTGACGACGAAATAATAAGGCTTGGCTTCCGTTCAAAAAATGTTTTGAAACCGGGTGCACTTGACTTTTATTTACAAGGAACAGGCCTGATTGCAGACCAGTATGGAATGGAAAATGAGGATACTTACCTGTCAATGCCTAAGATTTATGTTCAGGGCAACAACGCTGATGCCGGATTTGAATTTACAGGTTATCCAAACCCGTTCGGAGGCAACGCAACATTGACATACGATTTACCTGAAAACGGAACTGTAAAGCTCAATGTATATAATGCCATTGGCAAGTTGGTACTCGAACTGGTTAATGAAACACAGATCAGCGGAAAACATAGCGTGGATTTTTTAAGCAGAAGCCTGCCTGAGGGCATGTACACTTTCAAATTAGAATTTACAGGTACGGAAAAATCAAAATGTATGGTTTTAAAACTGATTCATTGATGTAATATTTTAGTTTTTAAAAAGACGGATAAAAAGCCTGCAAGTTTGCGGGCTTTTTTGTTATTTGTATTGGTCGGTCTGCATTTGGCGGATATATATGCTTAAATTTTGACCACAGATTTTAATCCTGATCTGTTTTTAAAAGCATCTATATTATTGGCTTTATAACTTGGAAGCCCACATTTTAGTGGGCTTTCGGTTTTTCTTTGTGGTCCCACACAACAAAAATCTTACTTAAAATCATTTTGTCCCCTTAGAGTAACAAGCTTTTTATAAACTCATTCTACCTTTGTCCCGTATTCAAAATTTATCAGCATGAAAAAAGAAACAATAGTGTATCATTCAGAAATCATCCGGAAGATGATAACCTATATTGAAGACAACAAATTTATAAGAGAAAAACTTGGTGCCGGAAACCTTGCCGACATCGCTTTTATTTCTTCAAAACATACATCAAGAATCTTTAAAGCCGGAACAGGAGAATCCTTAAAACAATATATATTAAGAGTCAGGTTAGAAGCGGCAAAGGAATTAATAATATCCGGAGTAAGCATTACTGAAACTTCGGAAAAGCTCGAATATGAAAACCTGCCTGCTTTTTCAGCAGAATATAAGAAGCATTTCGGCTACCCGCCATCAAAAGAAGGATGCGCATCAACAAATAAATATGAACCATTAAAAACATCAAAAACCATGAATTTAAAAGAAAAAATCATCAAACTAAGCCCAACTCCAGTGATCTTTGTCCAGACCATCGGAAGTTATAAAAGCAACGCCCCGGACAAAGCCTGGAAAACCTTATGGGACTTTGTAGAAAAGAAAAAACTCAATGTCGATAAATCCGACTTTTTTGGTATCGTTCACGACGACACCGAAGTTACCAAAGAAACACAGTGCCGTTATGACGCTTGTATCACTCTTTCAAAAGAGCTCAAAACCGATGGTCGTGTCGGCAGTAAGGTCATCGACGGTGGTAAATATGCCGTCTTTACTCATAAGGGCTCATACAAAACCCTTGATGATACCTACGATCAGATTTTCGGGCCCTGGCTTGCTGGCACTAAAGAAAAGCTCGATGACCGTCCGGTACTCGAAAAGTACCTGAACGATCCAGATGAAACTAAGGAAGAAGATCTTCTAACTGAAATTTACGTTCCTCTTGTTTAATCTTTTAACGGGCAGGCTTGTTTATCACGGGCTTGCCCTTTTTATATTCTTATGGAAAAAGTAAAAGAATTGCTGTTAGAATTTTCAGCAAAAATAAAAGAGCTCGAATCCTTAGGTGGACCTGAAAAAAATGGTCCTTTGTTTGAAGAAATACTGAACATTCAGGATCATATCTTAAAAAAATTCGGTCTGCCCTCCATGAGCAAATATTGCCAGATTCTTTGGAACTATACTGATTATAAGCAAAACGAAAAATCCATAGAACGGTGCATTGAAAAATTGGGTTCTGAGGCAACAGATTATCTGTTTGGCCCGCCACAAGAAAAACTTGAAATACTTACTGAAGCTGCCATGCAAAAAAGGGAACCGGGGAATCTGTTTCCTGAATTGGGGTATCCCATTCACGACTATTTTATTTTTCTTTATATAGCATTTCTCTTGAGGGGTTATGCCACTCCTCGAGAAATTTTGCAGGAATTCGACACTGTTCACCGTAATAATTTATACAAAGCAATCACTGAAATTGGTATGTCAGGAATGGATTATAAGTATTCTGATTATGATCACCTGACAGATAAAGGCCTTAAATTCATCAATCCATATATTCTTTATAAAGCAGAAGAATCAGACATCCCGGCAGAAGATACAAGAAGGTACATCACGGACACAGATTGCATTGAATATCATATTTGTGCTGCGTCTTCCGACTATGATTATTACCTTTAACTTCGTACTCAGGCCATGGATGAAGAAACAGCCCGTAATAAAGCGGGGCTTAACAGTGAAACATTTTTCAAATTCGCACAATATGCTTATAGAATATTTTATCAGCCTGCAAATTTTGATTATGAAGAAATGAGAGCTTATGTTTTTTCCAGAGCCAAATTCCTGATATTGATTAAAGAATTTGAAGACATTGAAATGGGATTCCGTCGTAAATGGAATAATAATTCTGGAAATTTTGTAGGCGATGGTGATTTTAAGAATGCCGTCTATCAATACCTCGAAATTATTGATCATCTAATCCAACAGGAGAAAGTTAACAATATAGTGGATTTGATTTTGGAATATTTAGAAAGTATTGGAAAATATGGTGGTTAATGTTTCTATATTTACAATAAAAAAACTATGGAAAAAGAAATAGAAAACAAATTATTTGAATTGCTTTTTATAAGATCTATGAAGTATGATGATGTTGTTAAAGAATTGAATTTCCCTATTCAGTTAATTAGAGAATACTACAATCGTATGACAAAAACAGATGAGGTGGTAAAACTCAGAAGGTTAAGGAGTTTATATGACAATAAAAAAAATAATAAAGATTATAATCTCGGTGATTTTTTCACTTTCTATAAATGGTATTTGAAACAAGAATCAATTCAAAATTGTAAATGTTATTATTGTGGTACTGATGAGTTTAAAATTCGCGAATTGGTTAAATCAGGTTTATATAAAAAATCTAAGCAGATGACTAATCGGGGCCGGCATCTTGAAATTGAGCGTAAGGATTCAAAAAATAACGATTATTCTCCACAAAATTGTGTATTAGCCTGTTATTTCTGTAATAATGACAAAAGTGATGTAATAACAGAAGATGATTATTTTAAATACTTTGTCAATGAAAAACCCAGCAGCAGAAAAAGATATGTTGATGACAAATATTCAGAATTAATAAAAAAGAAAAAATAGGATTATAACATTTTATTTTTTACCCCCGACATCCCTTGTCGTACTCCCTTCTTTATTTTGCTTTCAAATGAATTAAAATTATGGAAGCAAAAACAGAAAAAAAAACCAGTATCAATTTACTGCAAACTATAGGCAGTATTTATGATGCTTCAAAAGACAGCAAGCTAATTAGTGAGCTTTTTAAAAAGATCAAACCTCATCTGATTGATCTGAGCAATTATTTTGGGCTCAGTAAAAAACACTCATTTCTGCTAGCTCATATATTTGTCTTTAATTGTAACGGGAATTATTCCGATTTTAATGATCTGGCTAAGCATTTTAACTGTAATTCGGTTAAGGTTCTTACATACCATAAGGATTTTCTCTTTCTTGAGAAAAAAGGGTTTCTAAAAAAAGTCAGGTCTACACATTGGAATGTTAAAATTGCAAAAGACCAGTTTCAGATCGAGGAAGTTATCAGTTCGGCGATAATTAACAATCTTCCTATGCCTAAACTAAAACCAATTGTTTATGCTGATATTCTACAGATTCTTGAGAAAATTTACAAATTGGCAAGCGACAGGGATAAAAACACTATGGCAACCTGGGATATCTTCTATTTCGCGGAAAAAATAATAGAAACACATAAAAAGCTACCATTTATCCAGAAAGTGAGACAAATGGGTTTAAGTGACAGGGATACATTTTTTTTCTTATATGTCTGCTGGAAGACAATTATAGGAAATGAGCAAACTGACCTGAGCATGGCTACAGATGATATATTTGACAACGGGTATGAGAAGGCCACCTATGTTCAGAATATAATGGCAAAGGAAAACGACTTGATAAAAAATGGTTGGATGGAAATTCAGGAAGCCAGGTTTTTTAATGACACTGAAGTAAAACTTTCAGAAAAAAGTATCGAACTCTTGAGCGCTGAAAAGATCATTCTTTTCACAAAAAAGGAAAAAAACGACAGCATTATTACTCCCGACAAAATTGGCGACAAACAATTGTTTTTTAGTGGCAACGAACAACGTCAATTGATGATGTTGGAGCAGACCTTAAATAATGAAAACTTCCTGAAATTACAGAAAAGGTTAAAAGACAAATCTATGCCCAATGGGGTGTCTGTTCTTCTTTATGGGGCGCCGGGTACGGGTAAAACGGAATCGGTCTATCAGTTTGCCCGCAAAACGGGCAGGGAAATAATGCATGTGGATATCAGTAAATCAAAATCCTGCTGGTTTGGTGAAAGTGAGAAACTAATCAAAAGGATATTTACAGATTTTAACGAATATTCAAAAAAAACTAAAATCACGCCTATCCTTCTTTTTAACGAGGCCGATGCCATATTCTCAAAACGCAAGGACAGCAGCTTTTCCAATGTGGCTCAAACAGAAAACGCCATTCAGAATATCATATTAGAGGAAATGGAAAAACTTAACGGTATTTTATTTGCTACAACAAATCTTACTTGTAATCTTGATAAGGCATTCGAACGTAGGTTTTTATTTAAAATTGAGTTCTCTTTCCCTGATATAGCAATCAGGAGTCAGATATGGAAATCGAAAATTTTGTATATGCCGGTGGAGGAATGTGAAATTTTAGCTGGTAAGTTTAATTTCTCTGGTGGGCAGATTGATAACATTGTCCGTAAGTGCGAAATGTTTGAAGTTTTGAATGGTATCACACCAGGTCTTTCAATTATCACAGAATTCTGTAATGAAGAATTGATAAGCAAAGTGAACTTTCCCTCTATTGGTTTTAAAATAAATAACAACTAAGCCATATTTTGTCGTAGCATTATAATTATATTTGATGAAAAATAAACCTATGTCAAAAAGAGAATCTATCACAAGGTACTTCCTGATAATTAAAAAACTCAGGAGAAATCCATCCACTTTTGATGAGATTGCCGACTACCTTTTACGTGAATCAGAAATTCAATCCTATGATTTTAACACTTCTAAGCGAACATTCCAGCGCGACCTTGACGACATCCGCTCATTGTTCAGTATTGATATTCAATACGACTTTTCACGAAAGGTTTATTACATCAGTGACGAAAGCGAGCCGGAAATGAATCTACGTATTCTCGAGGCGTTTGATATGCTCAATGCTTTGAATCTATCCGATGGCTTGTCAAAATACATTCACTTTGAAAAGCGTAAACCACAGGGTACCGAAAATCTGAATGGATTGCTTCATGCCATAAAAAACTGCTTTCAGATTTACTTTTCTTATCAGAAGTTCTGGGATGATAAACCCGAAAAGAGGTATGTAGAACCCTATGCACTCAAGGAGTTCCGAAACCGCTGGTATCTGATGGCTAAAGACAATAAAGATGGAAAGGTAAAGAGTTTCGGCCTCGACCGCCTCAAAGACCTCGACATCACCAGAAGAACCTTTAAATCCCCGAACGATTACATTATTGAAGATAAGTATAGATATTGCTTTGGTATTATCACTCCCGACGATCAGGAACCCGAAGAAATTATTTTATCATTCAATTCTTTTCAGGGTAAATACATCAAGTCATTGCCTCTGCACGAAACACAGGAGATCATTTCAGATACAGAAAAAGAATTGCAGATAAGATTAAAGTTGTGCATTACATTTGATTTCATCATGGAATTGCTTTCACTTGGAGAAAACATGAAAGTACTGAAGCCAAAAAGTTTACAGAAACTTATTAAGAACCGGCTAAAGGCAACTTTGGCACAATACGAGTAATATGAAAAAAATCATACTGCTGATAAACAAAAATGAAATATCGAAACATTATAACCTCGATGAGGTCACTGATGTGAAGAATTTTGCACTCGAGCATGAAATGGATTATCAGGAATCGGATGATGAAAAACTTATCGCTAAAATTCTTCAAGTCAGGGTTGAAAAAAGTTCCAGCATAGAGGCTCGCCAGTACGAAAATGCAGCTGCTTTGCGTGACCAGGAATGGAGCTTAGTATTGGATCATTTTGGCTGTGGTAATGAATTCGGGCGTAGTTCATCTGCTGATGTGGGTGAGGCAATGGTATATCTTACTTATAATAAAATAAATCAACCTGACAGTCTAAAATAATAAAATGAAAAACTCCGTGCCAACTCGTTTTAATTGCTGCAAGGCAGCAATAGTGTGCAGGCCTGAAAATATGTCGGTGTCAGGGAGTGGCATGTGCGAAGGTTCGGAATATATTTTCTTGACTTTTTGGGTACTTTTGTGTCAAGACAAAAGTACCATAGAATAAACGTTAAAAATGTCTGTATTTATCGGAAGTGAGATAAAAAATCGAATTTTTGAATACACTTTTAATCTGAGTTAGTAAATACGAAACTTTAATCAATAACAATATGCTCTCAAAATCAAGATTCACCCGTGGCTGCAACTGCCAGAGATCATTATGGCTTTATGTCCATAAAAAAGAAGAACAAGTGATCCCCGAAGCTACACAAGCCATTTTTGCAAGGGGCACAAGTGCCGGTGAACTGGCGCAAAACTATTTTCCGGGTGGAAAACTTGCCGTATTAGAGGACTTCCCCGGTTTTGCTTCAGCCAAGCGGACACAGGACTTCATAAGCCAGGGTATTGGAACCATTTATGAAGCTACATTCATTTTTGATAATACATTGGTAGCGGTTGACATGCTTCATAAACAAGACGGAAAATGGCATTTGTACGAAGTGAAAAGCACCAACAGTGTCAAACCCGAACATATTAAAGATGTAGGAGTTCAGTATTATGTAGCCAAAGGCAGCGGGCTTGATATAGAAGATGCTTTTTTAATGCATTTTAACCGCGACTATGTCCGTCATGGCGATATTGAGGTAAACAAACTCTTTATCCCTGAAAGCATTCTTGATGAGGTTATTTCAATACAGGACGAGATAAAAGCAAAAATACCCGAACTGATTGAAATGCTCAACAGTGAAGAACCCATTATCGCTATGGGAGAACAATGCACCAAACCCTATCATTGTGATTTTTACGACTATTGTCAGGGGCTTCTGCCCGTTGATGAAAACACCCCGGAATTAAGCAATATTCCTGAAGTGCAAAAAGATGAATTGCGAGATTTTATTGATGGACTTCAATATCCTTTGTATTATCTCGATTTTGAAACTATTTCGCCAGGGGTGCCTATGTTTGATAATTCAAGGCCCTATCAGCAAATTCCTTTTCAATATTCGTTGCATCATCAGGACACTAAAGATGGTGAATTAATCCACGAATTTTATCTTGCAGAAAACAACCTTGCTGTTGATCCGCGCATTGGCTTGATTGAACAGATGATCGCACAAACGAAACCTGCTAAAACAATCCTGGTATATTATATCGGTTTTGAACGTACCCGTGTTCTTGAAATGCAGCGTGATTTTCCTCAATATGCAGAGGAACTTCAAAGCATCATAGACAGGATGGACGACCTCATCATTCCTTTCAAACGAGGGCATTACCGTACTGAAACCATGGAGGGTTCATCCTCAATAAAAGTTGTTTTACCCGTACTCTGCCCCGAATTTTCTTATGATGATCTGGAAATTGGTGACGGCACAACAGCCAGCAATGCTTTTCTCGATTTGTATTATTGCGAATATGAAGAAACAATCAGGCAAACCCGTGAAAACCTTTTAGAATACTGCCATCTCGATACGCTGGCGATGGTGAAGATATTGGAAAAGATATGTTTAAGTTTGCTTTGAAATAATTTAATAAGTTAGAATTAAAAGCTATAAATTAGCACTTTCAAATTCAGAAGTATAAATGCCCTACGAATCCGAACATATTACTCGAAAAACAAGGATTGACAAGCTTCTTAAAGCTAGCGGCTGGGTAATTATTACATATGAGGATTCTTTAAAATTAGGCAGATTAACAAGCCATGCAGTTGAAGAATTTCCTACAGTGGAAGGATTTGCTGACTATGCATTGTTCTATAATGATAAGCTGCTGGGGGTGGTAGAAGGAAAAAAAGTTGCCGTAGGACCTCAGAATGTTTTGGAACAGGCAAAACGGTATTCAAAAGATGTCAATGAAACCATTGGTAAATGGAACGATTATAAAATTCCCTTTCTGTACTCTTCAAATGGTGAATTGATCTATTTTATCGATGTTCGTTTTCCTAACAATCTGAGTCGTCAGGTTTACAGTTTTCATACCCCAAACGCTCTGAACTACATTTTTGGCAATAATATCGAAACAACACTTTCTTGGCTTCAGAGAACACCTGTCGACAACCCTTATTTGCGCCCTTACCAGTCCAGAGCAATTGAAAAAGTAGAAGAAGGGCTTGCATACAGAAAAAGATTGATGCTCCTTGCTATGGCTACCGGCACGGGCAAAACCTTTACCACCGTCAACATGGTTTACCGTATGCTCGTTTCCGGCTACGCAAGGCGTGTGCTGTTTCTTGTGGACAGAAAGTCTCTGGCTGCACAGGCGGTCACTGCGTTTGCATCTTTCGATACTCCAAGGAAGATCAAATTCAAGGATGAATATGAATTGTATTCTCAGCGATTCCGCAGAGAAGACTTCGACGATGAAAAGTACGACCCGAATATTCTTCCAAACTCATATTTGACAACCCCGGATGAGGGCAAAACATTTTTATATATATGCACTATCCAGCGTATGTCTATCAATCTTTTCGGGCGTGAGGGTATGTTCGGTGCACAACCGGATGCCGACGATGACAGCGACACAGAGGTTCTGAAAATACCAAATCATGTTTTCGATGTTATTATTGCAGATGAATGTCACAGGGGGTACACATCAAAAGACATCAATCTATGGCGCAGTGTGCTGAATCATTTCGATGCGGTCAAGATTGGCCTCACCGCAACCCCTGCTTCTCACACGGTTTCATATTTCGGCCACCCGGTGTATAACTACCCCTTGCAGGAAGCCATCGAACAGGGATTCCTGGTGGATTATGATGCCATTGCCATTAATTCTGATGTTTTGATGAATGGCGCATTTCTTAAAGAGGGTGAGCAGGTTGGAGTGATTGACACCGAAACCGGCCGGGAACAAATTGACCAACTGGAAGACGAGCGCGAATTCACAACAACTGAAATTGAGGAAAAGATCACAGCACCCGACACCAACAGCAAGATCATTGAAGAACTGAAAAAATATGCGGAGGAATTTGAAAAAGAAACCGGCCATTTCCCCAAAACATTGATATTTGCTTCCAATGACATACAACATATTTCGCACGCTGACCGGCTTGTTGCATTGTGCAAGGAGATTTTCAACAGGGGCGATGACTTTGTTACAAAGATCACCGGCAGTCCTAATGTGGACCGACCGTTGAAAAAGATTAAGGAATTCCGCAACCGCCCGAATCCTAAAATCGTGGTTACGGTTGACATGCTCAGCACAGGGGTTGATATTCCGGCTTTGGAATTTATAGTGTTTCTCAGACCAATAAAGTCAAGGATTTTGTGGGAACAAATGCTGGGCCGGGGTACACGAAGATGTGATGAAATAGGTAAAACACATTTCGTGATATTCGATTGCTTCAATGGCACGCTTATCAGGTATTTCCAGAATGCCAGCTACAATTTCAGCATCGATCTCCCGGGCACAGATACGGTCACTATTAAGGAACTTATCGATAAAATATACAATAACGAAAGCAGGTATTACAACTCCAAACGGCTTGTAAAGCGTCTGCAAAGGATTGAAAAGAATATGAGCGGTAAGGCAAGGGATGGATTCAGCAAATATATCCCCGATGGTGATATGTCAGAATTTGCAGGGCAACTTGCCGAATTTTTTGAACGGTATAAATAATGGCTAAGAGTTATCAGGAAATATTTGCAAATTTTGCCAGCGTCATGGAACTGCTCCGTGATGAAAAATTTCAATATTTACTTGAGAACTACGAACGTGCAAAAAAGGATTTCATTGTCGGCTATGAGGTAAGGGATGAGGTTACTTCCGAAATTTTATTTGAAGCGGACGGCAAGCATGACCTCCGCCCCGAGGATTACCTTCTTGCTTTTACCGATTTCATTCGCCAAAACAATGAAAAGATCGCTGCAATCGGCATATTGCTTAACAAACCCCGAAACTGGAATACCAAAGCCCTTACCGAACTGAAAGAAAAACTAAAAGAAAACGATTTCGAAGAACCCAAACTGCAAAAAGCACATAAAATTGTTTATCAAAAAGACCTCGTGGATATCATCAGCATGATAAAACACGCAGTAAGCCCGCTGGAACCCTTATTGTCTGTTGATGAACGGGTGGATAATGCCATAAAAAAGGTTCTTCTGGGCAAGCAGCTAACTTACGACCAGCTCAACTGGATCAATTACATCAAGTTTCATCTCAAACAAAATCTCACCCTCGACGAGAACGA
>CAZMPB010000003.1:4327-48824 GCA_964567775.1 uncultured Bacteroidales bacterium | reverse complement strand
GCCGGAAATCAGGAGAATTTCTACAAGACTGATCATGATTACGTGATCGCTGCGGCCAACATCGCAGCACGGTCTGGGGCAGAAAAGTTTTTGTACATCTCATCTATCGGGGCAAACAGTAATTCCAGAAACTTTTATTTGCGCACCAAAGGCAAAACTGAAGAAGACCTGAAAAAAGTATTTAAAGGCGGACTGATTATTTTCAGGCCTTCGATGCTGATGGGCAAAAGGCAGGAATTCCGTTTCGGCGAACTGATGGGAAAAGGATTTATGAAAGTTTTTGGCTTTTTATTTATGGGATCAATGAAAAAATACAGGGGTATTAAGGCTTCTGACGTTGCCCATGCCATGATATATTGTGCGAAATCGGGAACAAAGGGTCTGCTGATCTTGCCTTCCGACAAAATTCAGGAACTTGCCTGCACAGCCCAAACTTATCATTGATAAAAAATCACAAAAAAACCTTAATATTGCAGAGTAAAAAAGAAAAACTCCGTGAATGAGCTTTCAGATTGAGCATATATTATTTGCTGTTGCCATACTTTTTTTCCTGAGTCTTCTGGCGGGGAAAGCAGGTTCGCGTTTAGGAGTACCTGCCTTACTGCTCTTCCTGTTGGTGGGTATGCTTGCAGGCAGCGACGGGATGGGCATACATTTTGAAAATTTTCAGTTTGCCCAGTCAATAGGTACTGTTGCTTTGTGTATCATCTTGTTTTCGGGTGGCCTGGACACAAAAAAGGCAGAGATACATCCGGTGATGGCCAGGGGTATCATTTTGGCCACTGTGGGTGTGTTGCTTACCGCCATCCTCAGCGGATTAATTATCTGGTGGATATTGGGAATGACCATACAAGTTGCCTGTATTTCCATTTTGTCTGCCATGCTGCTGGCAGCTATCATGTCGTCCACCGATTCTGCATCGGTTTTTTCAATTCTTCGGTCAAAAGGCCTGAGCCTGAAAAACAATCTTCGCCCATTGCTGGAACTTGAAAGCGGAAGTAACGATCCTATGGCATACGTGTTGGTTATCACATTAATTGAACTCATTACCATGGGCTCCGAACCCAATTACCTGCAGGCCGGACTGAACCTCGTATTGCAGCTTGTTATCGGAGGCCTGATTGGCTTTGCTCTCGGGAAATTTGCCGTATTTATTATCAACCGTATTAAAATTGATAATATCTCGCTATACCCTATTTTGGTTTTTACTTTTTGTATCTTCATTTTTTCTTCGTCTTATTTGCTTAGGGGGAATGCTTATCTTGCCGTATACATCGCAGGTTTAGTGATAGGTAATTCAAAATTTGTCCATAAACGCTCCTCTTTGAACTTTTTTGACGGCCTGGCATGGATCAGTCAGTTAATCATGTTCTTAACGCTGGGTTTGCTGGTAAATCCGCGCGAATTAATTGCTATTATTGTTCCCGGCCTAATGATAAGTTTTCTGCTAATATTTATCTCCAGACCTTTGACAGTTTTTCTTTGCCTAGCACCTTTCCGCAAAATGACCGTTAAGGACAAAACCTTTGTTTCATGGGTCGGTTTGCGGGGTGCTGTCCCGATAATTTTTGCTATATTCCCGCTGGCTGCGGATATTCCCAATGCAAGGTTTATCTTTAATATTGTATTTTTCTGCACTTTGGTATCGCTGCTGTTACAGGGTACTACACTCGCGCAAATGGCCAAATGGCTTGGCCTGGCCGAGAAACCCAAAAACTTCAGGAAGTCGGAAACTTTTGATGTGGATTTTTCTGATGAAATAAAATCGGCAACCTGTGAAATAACAGTAAAACCGGAAACACTCCTCAAAGGGAGCTACCTCATGGATTTGAATTTGCCGGACCAGACACTGGTCGTCATGATCAAGCGAAACGATAAATATTTTGTTCCTACCGGAAAAACCCTGCTTATGGCCGGCGACAAACTGCTTGTCATCACCGATAATCATGAGGCCATGCAGGAAACCTACCGAAACCTTGGAATTGACAAAGTGTCTAAATAATTTTCTTGCTTTAATTCTAATGATTCTCATGTTGACAAATTGCTTAAATAAATCCTGATTGCCAGTCACCTCCTTTTTGAGGTTGATGCATAGAAAATTGCTTAAACAATGAAATTTTATTTGATTTTGTTACTAGGTATTCCATAATTTTGACATGAATGTTCAGACTGTTAAAATAGAAACAGAAAAAATTATTAATAATGAAACCCCGTTCATTTAAAAAAAATAATAAGGATTTTTCAAAACGAGAAAAAAGATTTCTAAGAAATAAGAATAATTGGTATTATAATTTTCGAAAAATAATGGTTTTCAGACTCACGCTCACACTAATAATTGCATTTTTATGCAGCGCTGCTTCGGCACAGCACACCGATGGATCAAAGCTCAATATTGCTGAACAGCAGAAATGGCTTGAAAAAACCGCATCCGGAATGGCTCAGTTTATTCCGGACAGTTCTGCCGGGCCGATAATTCCGCATATTACCGAAACGGACGATTTTTATCAGATTACCTACAGGCTGGAAGGAAAAGGCTGGATCAAATTGGCAAGCGGAAAATGGATATATATGATTTCATCTTCAGCACATGCAAACCCTGAAGTCGGGGACATCACCCTGGCCATGGATAACAAAAAAAACTTTTATACCAATAAAAGCCACGTCTGCGGAGGGCTCATACATTACCAATGCCTGAAAAAAATCAAAATTAAGTCCCCCGCAGATTTCTTTAAGAACTTTGAAGGTGATACAGACAACATTCCGTGGGAACCTGCAAATATCAAATTTAATAAGAAGGAATAAAACCAAAACACATTTAAAATGAAAAAATTTTCCATGATTCTTGCCTTTCTGTTGATGGCCAGTTCAGGGCATGCATTTTCACAGGAAACAAAAGAACAGGACAAATCACTAATAAAGCCGGCACTTTTGGTAATTGACATTCAAAACGTATACCTGCAAATGGTTCCTGAACGGGAGAAAGAAGTGGCTTTGTATTACATCAACGGGCTGATCGAACTTTTCAGGAAACACGGCTATCCGGTTATCAGGATATACCATCACGATAAGGAATCCGGCCCTGCCCCAGGTACGGAACTGTTTGAATTTCCTGCTTCCGTATTAATAAAAACGGACGACCCGAAAATAATAAAAACCTACGGTGATGGCTTTAATAAGACCGATCTCGATAAAGTCATCAAAGAACAGGGAAGCAATACTTTATTCCTGTGCGGATTAAGCGCCGTGGGCTGTGTTCTGGCGACATGGATCGGCGCCCAAAACCACGATTACAAGGCGTTTATGGTCAAAGATGCCATCATGAGCCACAACTCTGATTACACAAACAACGTAGAAGATATGTTCGATGCCGTTAGTTATGATGTGGTAAAACTGATACTTGAAAGCGCAGATAAATAAAATTATACTGCAACAGGTGTATAATAGATCAATTCCGGCACGAAAAAGAAAGATATTTGCCCTATGTAAATCATATTAACAAAAAAATGAAACCTATAGCAATTCTTTTTTACCTTCTGACAATTACCTTAGTCCTCGATGCAGCGAAAGTTGACACGCTTGTTGTTTACAGTCCTTCGATGAAAAAAGACACCAAAACTTGTGTGGTTACTCCTGACATTTATGATAAAACAGGTAAATCTTTTCCTGTTCTGTACTTATTGCATGGCTATAGCGGAAATTATGCTTCGTTTGTAAATTATTTTCCTCAGATCATACAATTTGCTGACCAGTATGGTATGATCATCGTGGGGGTTGACGGCGCTTATTCAAGCTGGTATTTCGACAGCCCTATAGATCCGGCCGTGAAATATGAGACTTATGTTACCAAAGAGTTGACAGCTTTTATTGACAGCGCTTTCAATACCATAAAAAACCGGGAGGGCCGTGCGATTTCCGGAATAAGCATGGGGGGGCACGGGGCCTTGTATCTGGCTATGCGTCATCAGGATATTTTTGGTGCAGCAGGAAGCATGAGCGGGGGTGTGGATTTCCGTCCGTTTCCGAAAAACTGGGATCTGGCAAAGCGTCTCGGCAAGATAGACCTGTATCCTGAAAATTGGGAGAAAAACACCGTGAACTATCAGCTACATCTGTTAAAAAATGATAAGCTGGCCATGATCATTGATTGCGGTGTTGATGATTTCTTTATTGAGGTAAACAGGCAACTTCACGAGAAAATGCTGAAATTAAACATCAAACATGATTATATTGAAAGGCCCGGCGAACATACGCGGGAATACTGGAGCACAGCACTGCCCTTTCAGTTGCTGTATTTTCACAATTATTTCAACAGCCGCCTGTAGACAAGCTCATTAAGAAACCAAAATATCAAGCGTTCCGCTGAAAGTTCAATCAAATTTCACCTTGGGGATATAGTTCATCCTTTTCAGAATGGCACTCCGGTAACGCTGGGTGCGCTTCGAAGGAGTCAACACGTGGTAAATATGCGGGTTGGGCAAAACAGAGATCAGCGAGGCCGCTTCATACTTGCTCAGTTTAACTGCATGTTTTTTGAAGTACTTTAATGATGCGGCTTCCACACCATAAATTCCAGGGCCGAATTCAACCACATTCAGATAGGTTTCTATGATCCTTTCTTTTCCCCACACAAATTCGATAAGAATGGTAAACCATGCTTCCAGCCCTTTACGCACAAAATCGCGGTGCGGCCACAGGAAAACATTTTTCGCTGTTTGCTGGCTGATGGTGCTTCCGCCTTTGGTTTTTTTGCTTTTTTGATTCGACTCATACGCCAGTTTTATTGCGCGAAAATCGAAACCATGATGTTTTAAAAAAGTGTCATCTTCCGCAGCCAGGGCAGCCTGAAACAAGTTTGGCGACATTTTTTCTATCGGTATCCATTTATAATCCGTTTTTTTGTCGGTCTCAAAACCCCGAAGTACCATCAGGGGAGTTAGCGGTGGATGAACAAATTTATAGAACACTACAGAGAGTATTGATAAACCCAGAAAAATCAACAAAAGCCACAGGAGTAACTTAAATATCCGTTTCCACTTTTTTCCTTTTGCCATTTTTTTTATGAGCCGGCACGGGTCAGCGCAGCGCCAACCGTGCCTTGTATCAATAAAACTTATTTTCTTTGCAACACGTTCAGCACGGCATTCATCACGTCACTAGTATCGAGGCCATATTTTTTCATCAGTTCGTCCGGTGTGCCGCTCTCGCCGAATTTGTCGTTAACGGCAACCATTTCGAGCGGTGCGGGCAGCTTGCGTGAAAGCAGTTGAGCTATACTGTCGCCCAGTCCGCCGTTCATCATGTGCTCTTCGGCTGTAACCACGCATCGGGTTTTAGCAACAGATTTCAAAATAGCTTCTTCATCAAGAGGCTTGATAGTGTGTATGTTTATTAGTTCCGCACTGATGCCTTTTTCTTTTAAAATCTCTGATGCCTGCAAGGCTTTCCACACAAGGTGGCCTGTGGCAAAAATGCTCACATCACTGCCTTCGGCTATCGTGAGGGCTTTTCCAATCACAAAAGATTCATCTTCAGGGATGAACACAGGCACTTTCGGCCTTCCGAAACGAAGGTAAACAGGCCCCACATAGCTGGCGATGGCTTTGGTGGCTGCTTTGGTCTGATTGAAATCACAAGGGTTTATCACCACCATGTTGGGCAGCATCTTCATCAGCCCGATGTCTTCCATGATCTGGTGCGTGGCTCCGTCTTCGCCCAGCGTGATGCCTGCATGGGAAGCACATATCTTCACATTTTTATTTGAGTAGGCCACAGACTGCCGCACCTGGTCGTACACCCTTCCGGTAGCAAAATTGGCAAAAGTGCCTGCAAAAGGTATTTTTCCCCCTATGGTCAGCCCTGCAGCAATGCCTATCATGTTGGCTTCGGCAATTCCGACCTGTATAAAACGATCGGGAAAGTTCTTTGCAAAAGCATCCATCTTGAGCGAGCCGGTAAGGTCCGCTACAAGGGCAATGACATCAGGGTTTTCGTGTCCCAATTCGTTCAGCGCCTCACCAAAGCCCGAACGGGTATCTTTTTCACCGGTTTTTTGAAATCTGTTCATTTATTTGTATTTAATTCCCGCTACATAGATGCGGAAATAATTATTCATTTTTTAATAAAAGTTCACCCTTGTTGTTATTCCGGATTCAATTTTAAATGATTTATCAATCGTGTAAATAGAATGAGTAGCATACTTCGAACGAAAAATGATCCGGTATTTGCCGGGCAGTAAATATAACATTTCCTGCTGTCCTTCTTCATTCAGTTTATATATCCACGTCAGTTTGTTGTTTTCTTCAGCATACAGGTCGCCGTAGCCACGCATAGCCGCCTGAATGATGGCGGTACCGGGCATGGGGATTTCAACGGTGGTCGTATAACTCTGTTTTATTTCTACATCGTTGATCTTCATACGCGGCAGGCTCAGCACCTCCAGGTCGTACATGCCGGTAAGGTATTTTGTTTTTTGATCAAAAGTCTGCACGTTGAGCGTTTCCATTTTACCCTGCTGTCTGACGATGCATTGCGGACTTTTCCCGACAGGCAGCTTCCCACCCACTTTCAATTCCAGCGTTCCCTGCGGCGTGCTCGCGGCGATTGTAGTATGTGTGCCCGGAGTGATGGCAATGCTGTCTCTGCTTACCGGGGGTATGGTATGCACTACAAGGTCGTAAGCCAGCAAAGGATCAAGGATCAGTGTATCGGGCAATCCCTGATTGTTAAACGTATGCACAAAATTATATTTTATGGACTTGGAAAAATTATCGTACAAGGTCATCCCGACATTGGTCTCTGTGGGTTTTCCGTAGTAATCCAGCAGGTTGATCTGCACCGTGGTAGAATTCAGCGCCTGCGAGATCACTACTTTCAGGGCATTGCTGAAATCCTTTTCGGTGGCAGCATCGTAATAAGTCCCCACACAATCGAACGATTCTTTAAAGTTCCGGCCAATGCCTATAATAAATGGTTTGAGAATAACGCCTTTTTTCTGAAGGGACAGTGATACCGCACAGGGATCGCCACCGCATTCTTCAAGGCCATCGGTGATCAGAATAACAATATTACGGCAATTATCACAGGGTGTAAAATCGTTTCCTGCGGCTTCCAGCGAAGCGGCTATCGGCGTGGTTCCCCTGGGATTAACGGTTTTCAGCTTGTTTTTGATCTTTTCAACATTACCGTCTCCGATCGGTATTTCCAGTTTGCTGTCGTCACAATCCTGCGGCGGGTAATATTTCTGATGTCCGTAGATGCGCAGTCCCAATTGCAGGTCGGGGACGCTTTTCAGGCTGTCAAGCAGCTCCGACATCAGCTTGCTCGCAATGGATATCTTGCGGTCGCTTTGCCACGTACCCAGCATACTTTGCGAAGCATCATAAACAAATAAGATACGCGTTACCGGCTTAGGCTTTGGTTTTTCTTTTTCTGAAATCGTTATCTGTGCATAAGCATTGCACGACAGTAGAATCGTCGTTAGAAGAAGGATGTATTTTTTTATTTTTGATGATGTCATGTTCACCGCTTTGATCAATAATCGCCTAAGGTAGACGGCAACTGGGCAAGTGCTTTGGCAAGTTGCTCATCATTCGGAGGATTACCGTGCCATTTGTGTGTGCCCATCATAAAATCCACGCCGTTTCCCATTTCGGTTTTCATCAGTATAACGACAGGAACGCCCTTAAAGGTATTTGCCTTGGCAATTTTCATCATACCGAGTACCTCAGAAATGTCGTTTCCGTTCATTTCAAAGACTTTCCAGCCGAATGCAAGGAATTTGGCTTTCAGGTCGCCCAGGCTGCATACCTGATCGACAGGACCATCAATCTGTTTGCCGTTATAATCAATGACGGAAATAAGGTTATCCACTTTTTTTGCAGCGGCAAACATGGCGGCTTCCCATATCTGTCCTTCCTGCAGTTCGCCGTCGCCGTGCAAACTATAAACTAAATGATCATCAGAATTTTGTTTTTTAGCCAGGGCTGCACCTATAGCCACCGACATTCCCTGGCCGAGCGAGCCGGAAGAGATCCTCACACCGGGCGTATGCTCCGCAGTGGTCGGGTGACCCTGCAAACGGGTACCCAACTTGCGGAAGGTGGCCAGTTCGGCGGTTTCAAAATATCCCGAATGTGCAAGAACGCTGTACCAGGCTGCAGAAAGATGGCCGTTCGACAGGAAAAAGATATCTTCGCCTTTGCCATCCATGCTGAACGGCTTGGGATGATGCTCCATTACTGAAAAATACAGACAAGTCAGAAAATCGGCACAGCCCAGAGAACCTCCCGGATGGCCTGACTGCACTGCATGGATCATCTTCAAAAGGTCGCGGCGGACCTGGGTAGCGATATTTTTTAATTCATCAACAGAATACATATACATTTTTTTTCAAAATTATGGTTTTTATCAGCCTGTTTTTTGATTGTTAAAAAGTATTGAATAAGTTTTTTTTGTTGTGAATAAAATGCAGCTCATTCAAGTGCATAAAAATACAAAGAAATCAAATCAGTGGTGTCCGGGAAAAATAGTACAGATATTCTGAATAGCTATGTTTTTAGGGCTTTTACCATATTTTTTCATTCTGTTGGAATGTATTGTCGGTAGAAAAATAGTTCAGGAAATGTTCTGCTCCTAAGGACCGGGATTTTATTGTCTGGTGTTTATTTTACCGACATCAAGCTCCGGAGCTAAAGACACGGGCGAAATTGGACTAACCGCCGTGGCGGATTGAATGTTGTATCGGTATTATTTTGTTGCATCGTTTTTCCAAAAATCAATACCTTTGTAAAAAATACACTATGGGACTGAATTGCGGAATAGTGGGACTGGCCAACTGCGGCAAAACCACGATTTTCAATTGTATGTCGAGCACTAAAGCTCAGATCACAAATTTTGCTTTCAGCTCGAACAAATCAAATATTGCCATTATTAATGTTCCCGACGAACGTTTGTATGTACTCGAAAAACTTGTAAAAGCGGCAAAAGTAGTGCACGCTACTGTTGAGATAGTAGACATACCAGGCCTTACCAAAGGTTCCAGCAAAGGCGAAGGCATGGGAAATTCCTTTCTGGCCGACATCCGCCAGACCGACGCCATCATACATGTGATCCGCTGCTTTGACGACGAGAACCTCCCTCATATAGAAGGTTCGGTGAATGCCGTCAGGGACAGGGAGATCCTCGACCTCGAACTTCAGATCAACGACCTGGACCAGGTGGAACGTAAGATGCAGCGTGTTGAAAAAGCCGCCAAAACCGGTGACAAGGATGCAAAACACCTGCTCGGGGTTCTTACACTTTATAAAAACCATTTTGAATCTTTTCAGTCTGCACGAACGCTCGACATCCCTGACGAAGACCGCAAACTGGTAAAAGACCTGTGCCTGCTCACCGAGAAACCGGTTTTATATGTCTGCAATGTGGACGATGATTCCGCAGTATCAGGAAACAAATATTCAGAGGCCCTTAAAGAAGCCGTAAAAGATGAAAATACCGAGGTGCTGGTGATCGCCGGAAAACTGGAAGCAGAAATATCTGAACTGGAAACTTACGAAGACCGCATGGCTTTTCTGAGCGATGTAGGACTGACAGAGCCCAGCGTCAGCAAGCTGATCAAATCGGCGTTCCGCTTGTTGAATCTCCGCACTTTTCTCACAGCCGGCCCCAAAGAAGTCCGTGCCTGGACCATCAAAACCGGTATGAATGCACAGCAGGCGGCAGGCGCCATACATTCCGACCTTGAGCGGGGCTTTATACGTGCCGAGGTTTTAAAGTATAACGACTTTGTGAAATACGGATCTGAAAACGCCTGCAAAGAAGCCGGAAAATTTAAGGTCGAAGGAAAAACCTACCTTGTAGAAGAAGGCGATATTATGAATATCAGGTTCAATGTATAAAAAACTTTAACGGCAATTTCTCAGCTTGTCCGTCAGATTGGCTTTTCCGTTTTCATCTGCTTTTATCCAGTCGGCACAGGCTTTGTCGCGCTGGTTGATGGATTCGTAAACATTGCCGCGGTTAAAATAGGCATCGGCAAAAGCAGGGTTTAATCCGATGGCTTTGTTATAGTCAAAAAGTGCACCGTAGTAATCGCCAGCGCCGTATTTTATGTTTCCTCTGTAATAATAGGGCTGATCAAAAAGCGGGTCGAGTTCTATAGCTTTGTTAAAATCTTTTAGTGCTTCTTCAGTTTGGTAAGTGTACAATTTTCGTATGCCGCTTTTGTTCAGCTCAAGGGCTTTTTCATGCTTTGACGTGCAGGAAGCAATCAATACCATGCATAATCCGGTCAGCAAAAATATTTTTTTCATAGAATCCGTTATATAGAACAACACAACAAAGTAACATCATTTATTGATCATAAAAAAATTTGTGGAGATTTAAACTTTCCTATTTGAAAATCATCTAAAACAAAAAATCTGAAAATGCAGTCAGGTCAGGACGAAGACATATTACGTCAGTTTAGGGATAAAGACACACGGGATCGGGGTTTTAATATTCTTGTCATGTCCTATCAGGAAAAAATCTACTGGCTGATACGAAGGATCGTCATTTCGCACGACGACAGCAATGATGTGGTTCAGAATGTCTTCATAAAGATATGGAATAACATCGGCGACTTCCGCGAAGACGCAAAATTGTCGACATGGATATACCGGATTGCGGTCAACGAAGCGCTTGCACTGTTGAAAAGCAGGAAATTTATAAACTTTATACCGTTTTTTAATGTGGAAAAAAAGCTTGCTGAATCCCTCGTGGATGATCATTTTTTTCAGGCTGATGAAATTGAACTAAAATTGCAAAAGTCAATACTGGCGCTTCCCACAAGACAACGCCTGATATTCAATATGCGGTATTACGACGAATTGTCTTTTGAAGAAATTTCAAGAATCCTAAACACCAGCGAAAGCGCCCTGAAATCATCCTATCATTTTGCTTTTAAAAAAATCAAAAAATATTTGATCGACGATTAAACCTTTGCAAAACTTTTTAATCTTAGTTTCACAGGCATGAAAAATAAAAATAACATAAGACAAGATAAGGACATACCGGATAAGGTTTCTGAAGATCAGAAAAAAATGACCGGCAGAAAAAATCCTTTTAAGTTTCCCGAACACTATTTTGAAGAACTTCCTGTTCAGATACAAAATAAAATTAAGGCCGGGGAACCTGTAAAACAAAAAAATACCGGATTGATAAAAACATTCGCGTATTCAAGCATTGCAGCGGCCGCTATCATTATTATCCTCCTTGCTTTTTCTGAACTTATCCCCGAAAAAACTCAGGAAAATAAGCAGCAATACACCGGCAATAATTTTGAAAGCACCATCACAGAATATCTGGAAGATAATATGGATGAAAGCGCTCTTATTGAAATGAGCAGCGATAGCGTATCGCTTTTCAGCCCGGAAGAAATACCAGTCATTTCATTAACAGGAGATCACGATGCTCGCGCACAAGCTGCAGAGCCGGAATTTAAAATGGATGCTTCGATAACTGAAACCGATATCATAGAATATTTTATCAACGAAAACATTGACCCGGAAACGATATTATAAATTTAATTAACCAAAAAAATAACACCATGAAAACAAAAAGATCAAAAGCAGCCATAATTGGCTTGTTCACGCTGGCATGCCTTTTTCTTTTCAGCGGCACCCTGAATGCACAAAATGCAGAAAAGAAAGCCAATGATCAGAACAAAAAAGAAAAAATAAAAGCGATGAAAGTCGCTTATATCAGTCAAAGCATCAATTTAAATTCTGCTGAAGCCGAAAAATTCTGGCCTTTATACAACGAATTTCAGGATAAAAGGGAAGCTTTTCAGAAAGAAAACCGCAAAAAAATGAAAGATCTGAAAGTGATCGGTGCCGAAAACCTTAGCGAAGAGCAGGCCGATGAGATCATCAATGCTGAGCTTCAGCAGGAACAAAATCAACTGGATCTGAAAAAAGAATATTATCCGAAATTTAAAAATGTGATCGGCAGTAAAAAAGTTGTAGGTGTATATCGTGCTGAAAAAGAATTCAACAGGCTTCTCCTCGAAAAGCTAAAAGGTGATGATCCCAGACCCGGTAAAGGCGGCGCACCGAAACCCGGTATTGAAGATTGATACCGCTTTAACAAAAAAAAGGCTGCCAAAAACAATGGCAGCCTTTTTAATTATTGATCTTCAATATTAATTTTTCTTCCATTTAATATATTCACCCAACAGGCTCACATAGCTTTCATCGCTGGGCTGGCTTACGCTGGTAGTAACAACAAGCTTTTTTAGCTTAGAAGGGAACATGACAACAGGCATATTTTCGCCGCCATAAGTGCCGTTCGATTCTACATAGCTTTCACCATCAACCGAGCTGGCATAGAACATATAAGGGCTCTTTTTGTCGAACTGGTAAAGACGTCCACCACTTAGGCTTGGAAATTCCATGATCACTTCGCCGCAAAGCACACCATTCTCTTCAAACAGGCGTTTTGAGATATTAACAGCTTCGGGGTATGCTTCTTCAATTTTTGTTCCGTTGACATAATTGTTCAGCAAGTCATCAAAATCCTCAATCCTTGTATAGTCAGCAGAATCCTCATTCGACATGATGTTAATATACTTGATCGTAAGTTTCCCGGAATCTTTACCGGTAAATTCATAGGTGTACTGTTTTTTTTCAACAGTGAGGCAGCTTACAAGAAACATTGCAACTACTCCGATAGCAAGAAATAAAAAAATTCTTTTCATTTATTTAATTTTTGAAGGCCGGATGCAATCCCTTATTCTGTATTGCAGCATCTTACCTTTTGTTAATAATTTTTCAGCCGGGATTAAAAACCATACAGAAATTTCTTTTCAAATATAGTAATATTTTTACATTTACATTTGCAGTAAAAAAAATATTATGAAAATTTCTGTTGAAATAAGCTTTTACCCACTGAAAGAGGAATTCAAACCGGAGATCATTGATTTCCTCAAACGTATCAATACGTACAATGAACTGACTACACAAACCAATGGCATGAGCACGCAGGTATTTGGCGAATACAGGTATGTGATGAATGCGCTGACGAGTGAAATAGAAAAGTCTTTTGCCCTGCCCCACTCGGTATTTGTGATGAAAGTTATTAATGCAGACCTGCACGTGTAAGCACTTTTTGTGTGTGATTTTTGTAAAATTGTAATATAGAAAATACCCGCAGGCCAAGAACTAAATAATTATGGTGAACTGGTTAACCGAAAACTATATAGAGATGATAGCTGCTGCTTTAGGCATAGCAGGGGTTTACCTTACTACGAAACAGAAGATTTGGTGCTGGCCTGTAGGCCTTGCAAATGTTGCACTGTCGCTGTATGTTTTTTTTGTGGCAAAGCTTTATGCGGATGTAATGCTCCAGATCTTTTACCTTGTGATGACCCTATACGGATGGTACAACTGGGTTTTCGGAGGTGAGAAAAAATTCGAACTGCCGGTACGGAAAATCAGGCCGAAAGAATTTATCATCATGTTTGTGCTGGGATTCTGTTTATCATTTGTGGTGGGATACCTGTTTGCAACCTATACCGATGCGTCTTTTCCCTATTGGGATTCACTGCTCACGGTATGGGGGATCATTGCTACTTATGCCATGGGGAAAAAGATCATTGAGCACTGGCTTATGTGGATCGTCATTGATATTAACTGCACCATTTTATATTTCATCAAAGAATTGTATGCTTTTGCGCCTTTATATTTTATTTTTACTTTGCTGGCCATTTACGGATATTTTACATGGAAAAAAGATCTCAAAAAACAAGCGCTGGTTTGATCAGGATTGCAATTACCGGGCCTGAGTCAACAGGAAAATCGCAGCTTACAGAACAACTGGCCGTACATTATAAAACTGTTTTTGTTCCTGAATTTGCCCGAGACTATGTGGAAAGCCTTGGCCGTGAGTATAATTTTGAAGACCTTGAATTAATTGCAAAAGGCCAGATAAGAATGCAGAAGGCTGCAGAAAAAAAGGCCGGCAGGCTGCTGTTTTGCGACACCGAACTTACTGTGATAAAGATATGGGGCGAACACAAATATAACAAATGCCCTGCCTGGGTTTCTGAAAACCTGTCAAAATATACGTATGACCTTTACCTGCTTTGCAATGTAGACCTGCCTTGGGAGTTCGATCCACTACGTGAGCACCCGCGCCTTCGCACCTATTTCTTCGACTGGTATCAAAGAGAATTAACAAGCAGAAATGCCAACATCAAAGTGGTGGACGGCACAGGAATCGCAAGGTTTCAAAAAGCGCTGGGTTTCATAGAAGAACTGTTGCAAAAAAAGGCTGGCACATAAAACCTCCGTTCGGCTTAGGCTCCGTTCGGCTTAGGCTCAGCCTGAGCCGTCATTATTCTTACCGGCTTTAAGTCATCTGATGACTAAGAACGACAAGCCATTTCAACAATTTCAACTTGGAGAGTCATCTGATGACTGCTTAAAAAAATCATTCAATCACAATCTCATCCTTGTTCAGCTTAGGCTGAGCCTGAGCTGTCATTATTCTTACAGGCTCCTGCCTGTCTTATTATACTGTCTTCCATGTATACAATTACTCATCAGTTCGCTGAATTCATCCAGGCAGGGTTCACCGTGAAGACTTGGCAACCGTTTGATCTATTCGACTCCTACGGAGTCGGTTTTGCTTTTCGATTTATTTTTCTACCAATATTTCACTCCTCCGGAGTGCAAAGATTTTTACCCGTTCGGCTCAGGCTCCTTTCTTATTAAACTGTCTTCAACAATTTCCCCGTTCGGCTTAGGCTCCAGCCTGAGCCGTCATTATTCTTGCAGGCTCCTGCCTGTCTTAGTAGACTGTCTTCCATTTATTCAATTTCTCGTCAGTTCGCTGAATTCATTAAGGCAGGGTTCACTGTGAAGAACCAAAATCCTCTAAAACGTATCTGAAAAAAAACTTGCTATTAAGACAAATGATCATATTTTTAAAACTATATCCAGACACCGATACAAGCAATGAAATTCCTTTTTACCTTTGTAAAAAAAAATATGATAAAATACTTCTGTGCATCTATATTAATTTTTGTTGCATTATCAGTAAACTCCCAGGTTATTGTTGATCATACGGACATGCCTGTTTCCGGCGATATAATTTATTTTCGCTCAGCCAACAACCTTAACGGCATTAATTACCAATTGACCGATACTGCTTATACCTGGGATTTTTCTTCGCTTTCATCAACTACACTTGCTGTCGACACCTTTGTATCTGTCAATTCAACAGGCATGGTATATTCGGCTGTCTTTTTTCAGGCAACATCAGCACAACCGATAGCCATGCAAACCATTCCCATGATAAGCATCACCGAGGGGTACAATTTTTTTAAAAACACCACCTCCATGTATTCTATTCTGGGCCTGGGCGCAAAAGTAAACGGGTTTCCTGTGCCTCTGAAATTCGACAATCAAGATGTTTTGTACAATTTCCCGGTAACTTATGGTGCAATGGATACTTCCGATTCGGAGGCACATACCAACATTCCAGGCATAGGATACCTGGGACATGTGGTCCATCGCGAAAATGTTGTGGACGGCTGGGGAACGCTGTATCTTCCTGCGGATACTTTTGAAGTCATCCGGGTAAAATCAAAAGTTTCATACTACGACACTATTTTTTATGATTCCATTGGGTTTGGCGGAGGCTTTACCCGCAACGTGACCGAATATAAATGGCTAACTGATGGCTTTCATGGGCCTGTTTTACAAATAACTAAACAGGGAGGTGGTGGAAATAATATTACGGTGAAGTATTACAACCATATACCCACTGATCTTTCTGTAGGTTCTATAAACCAAGGCTCGCTAAAAGTATTTCCCAATCCGGCCTCCGATTTTATAGCCATCGAAATTCCCGGCCCCGTGGATGAAGCCATCCTGACCGTTACGGATATCACAGGAAGAGTTTTAACAAAAACCATGATACAACAGCAACAAATTGTATTACCCGTGAGTCAATGGCAGAAGGGTATTTATTTTGTGCAGATTTCGGATTCCAGGGAAACATACTGCGGTAAATTCATAAAATATTAAGTACCGGCCCGCCCCGGAAATATTGGCTCCGCTCACTTGATTATTTTGTCCAGCACTTTTTTGGCCGCGTATTTATATAGCAGCAGGTTCATCATTTTCAGTTTCACAAAGTCTTCGTTCATGAAACGGTAACCCGTTTGTTTGACACCAAAAGCCCCTGCCCCGGAATCTTTTAACAAAAACCAGTATTTGTTTTCGTATATGCAATAACCCACTATTTCCATACAATGATCATCTGTAGTGGTTTCATTGTTCAGCCTCACCTGTCGGGCATTATCGTCAATAAAATCGGATGGAATATCAAAAGTGGGGACCATGAAGGTTTGCGTGTTGTAGTCAATTCCCGGTTCGCTGACATCACCGCACAGACAAATGGTGTACCCGCTTTTAAGTGCATCGGTTATGATCAGAAAAAAATCATCCATACACACATTGTAATAATCCTTGCTGTGCCACCAGTTGTCAGGCTCTACCAGTTCTGATTTCTGATTGAATTTTACACTCAGCGTCGACATAAAACTGAAATAATCACCGGGGATGATCTTCAAATAATCAGAAACAAATGTTTTTGGCATGTAGGTTTTTCCTTCGTATTTGAAACTTGCCGGAGGCTCACCCATATAGGCATTCATAATGGTTTTAATATTTTTCACCACTTCATCTTCATTCCATGCGTTATTTTTCTTTACTTCGGCAAGATATGTTTTCATTTCTCCGATCATGGCGCTGTGATCGTAAACCTTTTGCCCGGGCAGCAGTCCTGAATACGCCGCGTAAGGAACCATCCCATACATATTCATCATCCGGACAAGCGCATTCGACTCCGAGCCCTCTTCGTAATATGTTTCTCCTCTTGTTTTCACAAAATCTTTTGCACGTTCCAGGTAATCGCAGTAAACCACAAACATTTCCGACAGATCGGCCCTGATCTTATGCTGCCTGTACACTTCAGATTCCATCATGGACACGGAGCCAAAGGCCCAGCAGGTTCCGGTATTGCCCTGCGACACAGCCGGCGTGTGCCAGTATTTTGTGTATAAGGCCGTGTCGTTAGGAAATTTAATATCCTGAACATCGACCTTGAAAGATTTGCGGGCTTCAGTATAAGCAGGCTTTTTGTTTATCTCTTTCAGAATCACATTTTCATAATATCCGGGCTTATATTCTTTAAAAGTGGCTTTATCTTTTTGTACCTGAGCCTGTCCCTGAATCAGAAATACCAGTGACACCGCGATAAAAAGAATAAATAAGTTTTTTTTCATGGCAACGGTTTTATCGTTAATTTTGAAATAAAAATTCTATGAAATTCAAAGTAGGCGATAAAGTTAAGTTTTTAAATGAAAAGGGTGGCGGAATTGTAAGTAAAATTATCAGCAACAGCATGGTAAATGTTGCCAGCGACGGCTTTGAATTGCCCGTGATGGTGAATGAACTGCTCCTGGTGACCAACGACAACGCGGCTGAGCGTTTTTTTGATGAACAAAAAGCTACAGAGCATACAATCTATAACATACCAACTGAAGAAAAAACTCCTGCCGAAATTATAAAACCGCGCCCTTTCGACATATCCTCGGGTATTCATATTGCTTTTGTTCCCCTCGACCAGCGCCTGCTTATTGCCGGGGATATCGAAATATTTTTGATTAACAATACGGCTTTTGATGTCATCTACACCTTGTTCCTCAAAGACAGCGAAGGTTTTACGGGCATCGACTACGGCAGCATCGGGGCATACTCTAAAAGTAACATCCAGCTTGCCGACCGCGAACAAATGGAATATTACACCAACGGAGTGATTCAGATACTGTATTTCAGCGACTTTGTAGAAAAGATCATCACTCCTGTAAGCCAGGAGTTCCGATTCAAACCGGTAAAATTACTGAAGGAAGACAATTATGTGGTAAACACTATCTTTAATAAGCGGTCATTCATTTACAAAATTTGTGAAGCGCCGGTAACAGAAGATAAAAATGCAGAAGCGCCGGCACAGAACAAGATTCCCGAAGCTCAGTTAAAAAGGGATTCCCTGATACAAAAACACCGGATCGAAGATGGTTTTGCTGAAGTCGACCTGCATATAGAGGCTTTATGTGAAGAGTATTTAAGTCTGGGAAATCATGAAAAACTACGGATACAACTCGATTATTTTTCCCGTTGCATCGAGAACGCCATAGCAGAAAATTACGAACGAGTAATCTTCATTCACGGTGTGGGCGTCGGCATTTTAAAACTTGAAATAACTAAAATTCTGGAGCAGTATACTTTCCTTGAATATTTTGATGCTTCCATAGCAAAATATGGTATTGGGGCTACGGAAGTGTTGATACATAAGGAGAAGTAAGAAGAAGGCAATAGGCATCCGCCTCGGCAGAGTCGGGAGTCAGTCCGCCGCGCCGGAGGAGTCAGGAGTTAATAGGCATTAGTAAATAGGCAATAGGCAATAGTCTGTAATCATCCGCGGTGGCGAATCATTAGTCCATAGTTGTTAGTCAGTAGTCGAAAGTTGACAATGATTCCTTGTGTCTTCACTTCTTAAATCGATATACGTTAATCGATATTCGATATTATCTGATCCTTCTTGTTCGGCTTCGGCTCCAGCCTAATCCGTTTTTATGTTTACAGGCTCCAGCCTATATAATTAAAATGTTTTTCATACCATCATATAGCAAACGCTCGCGTACAGTTATTTTGCTAAAAATACAGTTAATGAAACTTGAACTCTCTGGGTTTCTAGTAACTATTGACGAAAAACTACACATTTGTATATTTTCGTCAATAAGGTATTATCTCAATTTCGAAGTATTGTACTCATACCCCGTTCGGCATAGGCTCTAGCCTAAGCCGTTATTATTTTTACAGGCTCCGGCCTGTGGTGTTTAGCTGTCTTCCATATCATCATTGGGAAAACGCTTGCGTACAGTTTTATTTACTAAAAATACAGGTAATGAAACTTAAACTCACCTTTGGTATTGTACTCAAGGGTAGGAAATGGTATTTTTATAGCATTGACGGCCAGCAATAATGTTCTTACCCATTTCTTTTTTGTTTTTACCTGTGAGAGATCCACATCCAGCGAGAGGTAAAACTGCCGGTAACGATCAAAAGTGGGTAAGGCCTCCCCTTTTTCGTTAAATTCCGGATTAGCGGTTCCGCCCAGCATACCTTCGGAGCCATAGCCCACCGAAAAACACAGCCATTTCGGGATTTTCTGCTGTCTTGGAAATAGTAATCCGGAACTTACCGACAGCCAGTGGGTCTGCCCGTTATAGTCTTTCATAGCTCTTTCGGCAAAGTTATCCCCAAACATTTCAGGGCGGTATTTTGCATAGGTTGTCGGATGATACGAGATTTTAAACTTGATACGCCGGTCTTCCAGAAAAATTGCCTGTGAAACAAAAACGGCCGAACCCAGCACATTAGCCGTCATATCTGCGAGTGAAAAGCCCCAGTGTTCTGAATAGCCGTCGAGTACTTCCAATGCTGTTAAATAGCCTACGCCTACAGCGCCTCCGTACAGGGCAGCTTTCGTCTTTTCAATGCCGGCCCAGCGAAATGAATAATAACCGTATGCTGTAATGATATGGGCGGCTTTGAAATGGCCCAGTTTGTCCATCTGCATCCAATCGCGGCTGTCGTTAAAGGTATGAAATGCAGAGCGGTCGTATTTTTTATACCACATTTCATTCAGGGCATAAACGGATGAGGCAAACAAAAGCCCATCCACAGAAACTACTGTTGCCAGGCGCTTTTTATTCAGCTCATCCGGAAAACTGAAAAGACGTTTATTCCCGGAATTTATGAGCAGTTTTTCATAGCTGTTGTTCAGCCCATTTAAACTCAGCTTTTTGTCAGGAATCCGGATTGAATCAGCATCCTTTAGCTCCGGAACCTGCGGATACAGGCATTTTGATAAAAAAACCAGCGAAAGAATGGAAGCTGCTATGGAGAACTTTTTCAGCAATATCAGGAGTTGATAAAAGGTTTTAACACGGCATGTGTTTCTTCTACAATGCGGCTTAGCAGTTCAGGATCATCGGCTTCGGCTAAAAAACGAAGATAAGGCTCGGTATTAGAAGGCCTTACGTTGAACCACCAGTGTTCAAAATCAGCCCGGTAGCCATCAAAATCGTAAAAAGCAGATGGCTTTTCTGATTTAGAGAAATGGGCAAGCAAGGCATCCATCGCTTCTTGTTTTTGCTGTATCTTAAAGTTTACTTCTCCCGAACCGAAATATGAAGAAATATTCTTTATCAATTGTGAAAAAGAAATGCGTTTCGCCTTCATAGCGGCCACCACGTTGAGTACCAGCAGGCAGGCAAGCATCCCGGAATCGGAATAATTGAAATCGCGGAAGTAATAATGCCCGGCAAATTCGCCGCCGTACAAACCCTTTATTTCCTTCAGTTTTGGTGCTGCATAGGCACGTCCGACACGCCACATACTCAGACTATAGCCAAGTTTGGCAATATACTCGCCGACAGCCTTCGAGCTGCGGATATCCTGCAATACCACACCTTTTTCTTTATCCGCAAAATAATGCGCCAGCACAGCAATAATAAGGTCGGGAGAAATAAACTGCCCTTTCTCATCCACAAACATCACACGGTCGGCATCCCCGTCGAAAATGATACCCAGGTCGCTTGAATTTTTCAGTACATGTTCCTTAAGAAATTCAACATTTTCGGGCACCAGGGGGTTGGCTTCATGGTTAGGGAAATTTCCATCGGGTTCAAAAAACAAATACATAGGTTTTTCGCCCAGCAGCCGCTTGATGAACAGTGCCGCCATGCCATTGGAACAGTCGATACTCACCTTCAGCCTTGAGATATCGGGAATATATGGTTTGAAAAAATCCATGTACTTATCATGCCGGGCAAAAGGAATGAGTTTCCCTTTTGCTTTTACCGGCACCGGTGTTTCATTTAATACCTGTTGTTCAAGAATATTCAGGCCGCTGTCGAAACCAACGGGAAACGCATTGGTTCGGGAAATTTTCATACCGTTGTACTCTTTTGAATTATGCGAGGCCGTAATCTGAACAGATGCATCAAACTTAAATGCAGCCGTAGCCCAATAAACATAAGGTGTTGTTGCCAATCCGAGGTCGTAAACATCGGCTCCGGCATCGGTGATACCTTTAGTAAGGTATTCGAAAATTTCAGGGGATGAAGTCCGTACATCACGCCCGACAAGAATCTTATCAGCCTTTAACAGTCCCGGCAAAAAAAATCCTATTTTATAAACTTCTGTCTTAGAAAAATCTACATTATAGATTCCACGAATATCATATGCTTTGAATGCTTTCATCAATAAATTTTTTTATAATGGTTCTTTGAGAAATTCCCGGATGTTTTCGAAATATTTGTTTTTATCCTTGGTAAATGTTTCCGAAGCGTTGGCATCTTTGACAATGACCACGGTAGAACGGTTTTTCTGCACTTTACTCAGGGTTTTTATGTCGGCAGGGGAATAAATAAGCTCCTTTTCGCCGGCGATAAACATCACGCCATAGAGCGATGTACCTTTTGATTCGAGGGCATAAAATGGTTCAAGCATGTATTTGTTGAAACCGAGCGGCAACAGCACCTCTTTGCCTGCCATATCCTTGTAGCTTTTCTTAATACCTTCAAGTGTGGAATAAGGCGAATCCGCGATCACCTGAAATATTTCTTTACGGTTGCAGCCGACGGATATCGACAAACCGGCTCCTACCTCTTTACCCCAAAGGTTCAGCGTCTTCATTTTGGAGTGGTATTTCCGGGCATAATCTATTGCCGCATTCAGGTCTTTCTCAAACTGGGCATAGATGAAAAAATTATTGTTAATGGTAAAGTCTTCACTTTCGCCGTAGCCTCTGTAGTCGTACGTCAGCACGTTATAGCCGAGGGTTACAAAGCTGCTCGCAATCTCGATGAGGTCGCCCATATTGCCGTCGCCGCTTCCGCTGAGGATGATCATTTTAAATGATGGCGTCTGCGGTTTATAAAGCCAGCCTTTCAGGTTGAGGTTATCAGATGTCTGAATGGTCACTTCTTCGTATTCCAGACCGAAATCACCCGGACGGGCAATGTATTCACGTTTGGGATTCAGCGCAAACACTGAAGAAACACACAATACGGTCAGTATTGAAAAAAACAGTTTTCTCATAATAATTTAACGATTAGGGTTTGTAAAATTATAATTTTTAAAGCAAACATCTTCATTTTTTTATCTTCCTGCGGTTAAGTGCGTCATGATATCTTTGTGCATTCTGCGAATGTTGCGCCGATGTAACAGCAAAATTGTGATAGCCCGACAAATCTTCTTTCGCACAGAAATACAGGTAATCGTGTTTTTCGCAATCCAGCACTTTATCCACCACAAATCCGTCGGGCAGACAGATCGGGCCGGGGGGCAGTCCTGCATATTTGTAGGTATTGTATGGCGAATCATAGCGGGTCTGTGCGTTCAACACCCTTTTGATCTTGAAATCGCCTATCGCAAAAATCACCGTAGGGTCGGCCTGCAAAGGCATGCCTATGTTAAGCCTGTTGATATACACTCCTGCCACTTTCGGCATCTCATCTTTTTTCTTGGTTTCCTGGTAAACTATGGATGCAAGAATTACCGCTTCATTCGGGCTGAGACCTAGAGCTGACGCTTTTTCCTTGCGGTCCTTATTCCAGAATTTTTCGTATTCGGAGTACATTTTCTCGAAGAATTTTTTGGCAGGTGTATCCCAGAACAGTTCATAAGTGTTCGGAATAAAAATACACATGACATCATCGGCGTTAAGATCGTATTTCCCGAGAAAAGCCGTATCACTGAGCAGGTTTAAAAGCGAGACGGAATCGGCTTCGATAAGTTTTGTAACTCTTGAAACAAACTGCTCCTTCGTTCTGATGTTGTTAAAGGTAAGTTTGACGGGCACCTGGTTGCCGGAACGCAGCATATTGATGAGCTCATTGTTACTCATTTCGTCCTTTATCAGGTAGCGTCCCGATTTCACATTGAGCGTATAGGACTTATGTTCGCAGAGCCATTCGAATGAATTAATATCAACAATGATTTTCTGTTCGTACAATATTTTTTTTACATCATTAAAGTTGGAATTCGTCGGAATATGAACGAAGAGTTCTTTCTTCCCGCCCAGGTCCACATTCTTCACATAAATTAATTTGTAATACCGCCAGCCGATGAAAAAGCCTGCAATAAGGCAGATGACCACAAAAACAAGAAAACCCCTGAAAAAGTTTTTCCAGAATTTGTTTTTCCCTCCGGATTTTTTCTTTTTTTTCACCGTTGTTGCACGTTTTAATTTTGTTTCCGGCATATTACCCGTTTATTAACTGAAGCATATATTCATGTTTCCATGATTTATTGGAATACCGCCAGTCTTTTTTAAGGCCTATGATCTGAAAGCCATGCTTAGTAAACAGTTTCATGCTCGCTTTATTGTCTTCACCAATATTACAGAATAGCTGATGTAATCCTAAAATCCCGAAGCAGTATTCAATCATCGTGCCAAGCGCTGCCGAAGCATAGCCTTTTTTCTGTTCTTCAGCCACGATATATATCCCGATCCCTGCCCTGCTGTGAAGCGCATCGGCCTCGAAAAGTTCGATGCAGCCTATCGTTTTTTTTTCGGGGGTATCGTTGGATTCTATGACAAGCCTCATCTGGCCTGAAGCATTTAAATCCTGCCCGAGGCTCAGCACATACTGTTCGATGGCATACCTTGATACCAGCTCGAAATGCTCTGTTGTAAGCATATTATCGACATCATTTTCCAGGCGGTAAATGAAATCGATATCTGCAGGTTCTACTGCTCTCAGACGGATACGTGTATTCTGCATAAATTTATAGTTCTAATTCTCCCTTGAATACAAGCGTGGCAGGGCCTTCGAGCCACACATTACTGAATAGTGTTTGCAAGAAAACGCCAATTTCTTCGTTACGCTTGCGCCAAAAATGCTCATTTACACCAGTAAACTCCGCTTTTTGTCGCTTTGCAAGCCTCGAACTTGGCGTTTTCTTTGTGCAAACATGAGTTTTCTCATTGACACTGAATAGTTCATGTTCTTTGGTGAAGCTCACTTTTAAATTTCCGCCACGGGTGGTGATCTCAAAACTGTTGGCCGGAATAATAAATGACGCAGCAATAGCCGAAGCCGTTACGCCTGTCCCACACGATAATGTTTCATCTTCAACACCGCGTTCATAGGTACGGACGTAAAGCCGAGCGTTTCTGATTTCAACAAAATCGACATTGGTCCCCTGCGGATATAAAGAGCTGTAACGAATTGCCCTGCCCGATGCCACAATATCAGTTTCATCGGCATGATCAACGAAGGTAACATAATGAGGAGAGCCGGTGTCAAGAAAATAATAGCCCTCTCCATGCTGTACCTTAGTAACATCGGCCATTTTCAGGCGTACCTGAGAAACATCACCTTCCTTTTTCAGTATTTCGGACTGATGTACGCCATCAACAGCGCTGAAGGTAATTTTTTCCTTCAGATTCAAATGTTTGTAGGCATAGGCAGCAATACATCTTCCGCCGTTGCCGCACATGGAGCCTTCTCTGCCGTCGGAATTAAAATAACGCATCGAAAAATCATGTATTTCAGAATTTTCAAGCAGCAGCAGCCCGTCGGCCCCTATTCCGAAGCGCCGGTGACAAAGCCTGCTGATCACATCTTCCGCGGCATTGAAACTCAGGTTTCTGTTATCAATAATGATAAAGTCATTACCTGCTCCGTGATACTTATGAAAATTACAAATCATAACGAATTCAGCTCTTTTATCAGTGTTTCATTTTTCATCGGATAGAATGATTTGAAATCATCGGTATATTCGATCAGGTAATAGTCCCTGTTGTATTTTATAAAAAGTTCGTTGTTGTACCCTAAAATAAAGACATTGTTCACTTCATACAAACCGAAAACGACAAGTTTGTTTTCGTCGAATTTATATCCTTTGTAATTCAGGGGCGACCTCCAAAACTCCGTTTTAATGATCCCTTTTTGTTTGCGTTTTGCCTGGCGCTGATCGGTAAGGATGGAATCAAGTTCGAAACTGTTGTTCACCTCCGGGACCTCGCCGGATATTTTTATCAGTCGGGTAATGATCAGTTCATCTTTTGAAATAACAATATCATCGTACGAGGAGCCTGATGAACGCATGACCGTATCTTTTTGTTCGCTGTTATAAAGTGCAATAAGCTCGCTCACCGTAAGCGTGGCAGAATCCTTTTTCAGGCTGTCGATAAACGTATCGGGAATTTTCACATTCCCCACCTGGAATTGATTTTTCGATTTCTTTTTATCCGGCCTGATCGACCTGTCGTATTGATTGGTATCAATACTCACTTCATTTTTATTTCCACGAAAAAAATCGGAAAAATTATTGTCGTTCACTTGCCACCAGATAATGCCGCCGCCAACAAAAAATCCGAGTACGATGCCCAGCAGCATATAAATAATTTTGTTGACTTTTAAACTCATGGCGTACTTTTACCTTACTCTGCAAATTCACAACAAAAGTAATACTATTTCAGGGAAAAAGGCACATTAACAATCCGCTTAGTGTAATATTTTTTTTAAAAAAATCCACATCACTTTTTTTTATAATAAAATTATACTATCATTAAGTTTAAGACGTTTTTCATTCATCCATGTCAAAAATTCTTAGGTATAAAATTTGATAAGAAAACCGTCTAAAATTCAACCTTATGAAAAAAACAGTTTTAACAATTGCTATCGCAGTGGTATCAAGCCTTGCAACCATCTTTGCATTAAGAATTGTCGATAGGAAAAATTATGATGTTCAGACCTATTTCAAAAACCAGCCGCCTGCACAATCTGTCAGTATGTCAGTCGGGAGAGGTGTTACCGGGCCTGATTTTACAGCCGCGGCCGAAAAAACCATACATGCAGTCGTGCATATTCAAACGCAATATTTTTACAAAAACTCCTATTACGACCAGTTTTTCGGATATGATCCTTTTTTCAACTTTTTTAATCAGCGGAAATACAGCAACCAGCCTATCATTACTGCCGGTTCAGGAGTTCTGATCTCGGAAAACGGGTACATAGTAACTAATAATCATGTGGTGAGCGATGCCAGCAAGATAGAGGTTACGCTTAATGACAAACGAACCTATACCGCCACCGTGGTCGGTTCTGATGCCGGAACAGACCTTGCGCTGATAAAAATTGATGAAACAAACCTTCCTTACGTAACATACGGTAATTCTGATGAATTGAAAATCGGCGAATGGGTGCTTGCTGTCGGAAATCCGTTCAACCTGACATCCACGGTTACCGCAGGCATTGTCAGCGCAAAAGCCAGGGATATCAACATCTGGGGCGACAATTCAACGGTGGAATCTTTCATCCAGACCGACGCAGCCATCAATCCCGGAAACAGCGGCGGCGCACTGGTAAATGTGAACGGCGAACTTATCGGCATCAATGCTGCTATTGCCAGCAATACCGGATCATACACCGGCTATTCCTTTGCCATACCGGCAAATATTGTCAGAAAGATCATCTCCGACATCCTCGAATTCGGTGATGTGCAGCGTGCTTTTCTTGGCATCAATTTTACCGACATCGACAGCAAACTGGCTACAGCCCATGAACTTAAAAACATGAAGGGCGTGTATGTCGAATCGGTTTATGAAGGCGGGGCTTCAGACAAAGCAGGGATCATGAAAGGGGATATCATTGTAAAAATTGATAACACTTTTGTGAACAGCGTTTCAGAACTGAAAGAGATCATAGTTCGCCACCGCCCCGGCGAAAAGATCAATATGACTGTTATGCGCGGCAACGATGAAAAACAAATGGCCCTGACACTTGAAAATAGCGAAGGCGGGACTGCTGTTATGAAATCCGGAGAATCTGGCAACGGAACGGTGCTCGGAGCAAGCCTGAAGGAAATAACAGACAAAGAAAAAATCGGTCTTGGGCTAAGGAACGGTGTGAAAATTATCAAACTGGAAAAAGGCAAATTGTCAGGCGCTGGGATAAGAGAAGGACTGATAATTACCCGTATAGACAATCAACAGGTGAAGACAGCAAATGACGTGGTAAAACTACTCAGCAACAAAAAAGGAACCGTGCTGATTGAGGGAGTCTATACGAACGGTATGCAGGCATATTTTTCGTTCGGACTGTAACAAAACTCTTCTGAACTTCGTTATACACCCTGTTCTGCATTTACAAAATATTTTTGGCAGATACCAAAAAATTTCGTAACTTTGTACCCGTTTCCCAATATGGTAAGTAAAATACTGAATACCAATAATTTATTAACTAATCCTGTATAATGAGACAATTAAAAATTACTAAATCGATTACGAACAGGGAAACAGCCTCCCTGGACAAATATTTACAGGAAATTGGACGCGAAGAGCTTATCACTGCTGATGAAGAAGTAAAACTTGCACAACAGATAAAAGCCGGAAACCAGGAAGCTCTTGAAAAACTCACCAAAGCCAACCTTCGTTTCGTCGTATCTGTAGCCAAACAATATCAAAATCAGGGATTAAGCCTTCCCGACCTGATCAACGAAGGAAATTTAGGTTTGATAAAAGCTGCCAAACGTTTTGACGAGACCAGAGGGTTTAAATTTATATCCTATGCCGTATGGTGGATCCGCCAGTCGATCTTGCAGGCTCTTGCCGAGCAATCAAGGATCGTGCGTCTTCCTCTGAACCAGGTAGGTTCACTCAACCGTATTTCCAAAGAATTGTCGCGCCTCGAACAGAAGTTTGAACGTCCTCCCCTGCCCGATGAATTAGCCGAATCTCTTGACATTCCTCAGGAAAAGATCAATGCGGTGATGAAGATTTCCACCCGTCACGTATCCATGGATGCTCCCCTGGCCCAGGACGAAGAAACCAAATTTATCGATGTGTACATGAGCGAAGACGGTGTAACCACCGACACCAACCTGATGTATGAATCGCTTTCGCGCGAGATCCAACGTTCCTTGTCCACGCTTACCGATAAAGAAAGGGATGTCATCAACCTGTATTTCGGTCTTGGCATGAACCACGGGCTGACTCTGGAAGAAATTGCCGCCAAGTTCGACCTGACACGCGAACGTGTACGGCAGATCAAAGAAAAAGCCATCCGCAGGCTGAAACATACTTCGCGGAGCAAGCTGCTCAAGGCCTACCTTGGTCAGTAAAAAGAATCTGATAAAACCTTCCCGATGACGGAAGGTTTTTTTTTGGATTGTTTTCTCAGAAAGTTGCAGTACAACTCAACGCGGTACAGTACGCATGCAGGTCGTACTGCCACTATAACTAAACTTAGTAACAAAATGTAGTTAAAAAACTACATTTTATTAAGTGCGAAGTTGCAAACTTCGCACAACCTGGTGCAGGAAGAATACTAGTCAATATAGCGTGCAATAGGTGTGATGCCACCCTTGACCTTGTCCTTGATCTTCACCAGGACTTCCGTATCTAAAGGAAGCAGGATATCAACCCTGGAACCGAATTTTATGAAGCCAAGCTGATCGGTTTGTTCCACTTTCATTTTCTCTTCTGCGTAGCAAACAATACGCCGTGCCACAAACCCGGCTATTTGCCTGACAAGGATAGGCGCCCGGCCTTCAGGTTTGATGATCGTGGTAGTCTGTTCATTCATGTAGGAAGATTTCGGTTTGCGGGCTACAAAATATCTTCCGTAATAGTCTTCGGTTTTTATGACCTCGCCGCTCACGGGGAAAAAGTTGATATGTACATTATTCAGTGACATAAATACCGAAACCTGGATGCGCTTTTCATTAAAATATTTTTCCTCGGCAATCTCTTCAATAGCAAGAACAACGCCGTCGGCACCGGATAGTATCAGGTTGGGGTCTTTTGTATAAATACGTGATGGTACCCGGAAAAAGCGGAGTATGATCCCATAAAACACTACAGAGGCGATGAGAAAAAGTATTTTAAACCATAAAAATCCGTTTAGAAGCATGAAGATCGGAAAATTTATCAAAATAAGCAGCGCCAAAGTAAACAGAACTATTCTTGTACCTTCCCTGTGTAATTTCATAATTAGTTAGCTATAAAAAAATAAATATAGATAAAAACAAATATCGCTGCAAAAAACACCCCGTCGAAACGGTCGAGTATGCCTCCGTGACCGGGCAAGATGGTGCCGGAATCTTTAACATTCACACTCCTTTTCAAAAGCGATTCGGTAAGATCGCCCAAAGTACCAATAACAACAATGATCACAGAAATGACCGCCCATTGATAAAACATCAGGTCTTTGAAGATCAATGAAAGGACATACGCCGTAAGAATTCCGAAAACGACAGCACCGATGATCCCTTCCCAGGTTTTTCCGGGTGAGATACGCTCGAACAGCTTATGTTTGCCGATGGCTGAACCTACCAAATATGCCGCAGTATCGGAAAGCCAGGTAATGATAAAAAAGCCGAGCAGGATATGAGTGTTGAACTCACCTCTCATTTGAAAAGGACTGTACAAAAAATTAAGCAAAGCCAGAGGTACCGCGATATAATAAACCCCTAAAAGTGTATAGGCAATATTGGTAAAAGGCTGGTCGGACTTTCGGTACAATTCAATGATCAGGACCAGTACAGACAGTGGAAGGTTCAATATAACAAATTCTAATCCGATAATATTGTGAGCAAATAATGAGAAACTTAAAAACAAATACGCTCCCAGTCCAAGGCCGTTGAAGAATTGTGGCTTGACGTTTTTCAGCAGGGCAAGTTTATAAAATTCGTTGATACCGAGTAAAGCTATAATCAGAAAAACAAGCATAAAGGAATAAACGCTCCAGCATATCGAACCGATGACTATCGTGATGAAAATAAGACCTGTTATGGTACGGGTGATGAGTTTTTTCACGAGTTAAAATTCAGTATTAATGTTTTTGCCATCATGACGTCATCCCGTGAGACATACAATTCAAAATTCCCTATAAGATATGCCGAATCCTTTTTATTCACGATAACTGCGTCAATACTATTTTCTTCCAGCATACCCTTGATGATTTCTATTTCAAAATCCTTGTCTGATTCGTATATCAGCACCCAGTCGTTTTCCATAGGTCATTCCTGATTAAGGTCGTCAATTAAGAACAGGTAGAGGTCCCGTGGCCCATGAGCGCCCATTACAAGAGTTTTTTCGATGTCTGCAGTCCTGCTCGGCCCTGAAATTACCGATACCAGTGAAGGGAAGTTCTCTTTGTATTTTTCAGATATCTTAGTAAGCGCTTCCGTCAGATCAGGCACGATCTGCGAAGAATAAGCCACCACAATATGAACATCAGGATAAACAATAAGCCTGCGTCCCGATGCCTGAGCAGAAGACACCATGATGCTGCCAAGCCTTGCGATCAGGTATTCACATAAAGTAATTCCCTGTACAGCTTCGGTTACTGTTTTGGGATCTTCGCTGAATGGAACTTCCGCCTTAACAAGCAGATCCTTTATCTTTGGTTCAAAACAATGCAGGTTGTTCCATTTATATTCTTTGGCGAACGTGCTGATGCTTTGTACAAACTCACCTTCATCGGCACAATACACAAATTTACCGGCTATAGCGACAAAGGCCTTAGCAAAGGCGACGTCAGCTGTGTCTGCTGATTCCTTAAATACATTTAAAGAAAAATCAATATCCGTATAAGGGCACTCTGCCTGGTTGATACCGGCGTTACGGACATTTTTCAGGACTTTTTCACGTGAACTGTATTCTTCCATATATGTTTGTTCGGAATATGTAAATTATTGATTATCTGAATTACTTGTCAGTTCGCTATTCTCAATGCTTTTCTCTTCCTTTTTATCTTCAGCTTGCTCAGGTTTTGACTCCCCTGATTCAGGTTTTTGTTCTTGCGGTTCAGGTTTGATTTCATTCTCAGCTTTTCCCCTTCTCATTGTAAATTCAATGTCTTTGGAATCTTCATCAATATGATGACTGTCAGCAAACTGACGTTTTCCAAAAATATTTTCTACATCTTCACGGAAAATAACTTCTTTTTCGAGCAAAAGGCTTGCAAGAGCCTCTACTTTGGCCTTGTTGTCCGTAATAATCTTCACTGCCCTGGCGTATGCTTTATCAACGATTTTGCCTACTTCTTCGTCGATCGTTTTTGCTGTGGTTTCGCTGTAAGGCTTGGTAAGGGCATATTCCTGCTGGCCTGATGAATCGTAATAACTCAGGTTCCCGATCTTTTTGTTCAGCCCGTAATAAACCACCATGGCATAGGCTTGTTTTGTCGTTCTTTCCAGGTCGTTGAGCGCTCCCGTGGAGATCTTTCCGAAATTAACCTCTTCAGAAGCCCTGCCTCCGAGTATGGCGCACATCTCATCGAGCATCTGTTCGGTAAAGGTGATCTGCCTTTCTTCGGGCAGGTACCAGGCAGCGCCAAGGGCTTTGCCACGGGGAATGATGGTAACTTTCACCAGCGGGGCAGCGTGTTCCACCAGCCAGCTTATGGCCGCATGACCTGCTTCATGAAAAGCAATGACACTCTTTTCTTCCTGAGAGATGATCTTGCTTCGTTTTTCAAGTCCACCCACGATACGGTCAATGGCATCAAGGAAATCCTGTTTCCCGATATCCTTCTTTCCTTTGCGGGCAGCAATAAGGGCTGATTCATTACACACATTGGCAATATCTGCACCCGAAAATCCCGGTGTCTGGCGCGAAAGAAAGTCCACATCTATTTCGGCGGATAATGTCAGTGGTTTCATATGCACTTTGAAGATCGCTTTGCGTTCATCAAGGTCAGGAAGTTCTACATGTATCTGGCGGTCGAAACGCCCGGCACGCAACAAGGCCCTGTCCAGAATATCTGCACGGTTGGTAGCCGCAAGTATAATAACACCGGCATTGCTCGAAAATCCATCCATCTCTGTCAGCAATTGGTTGAGCGTATTTTCTCTTTCGTCATTCGCGCCCGTCATCGGATTTTTACCGCGTGCCCGGCCGATAGCATCAATTTCATCGATAAAAACTATACAAGGGGCTTTTTCTTTGGCTGTTTTGAACAGGTCGCGGACACGGGAAGCCCCCACACCGACAAACATCTCAACAAAGTCAGAGCCCGATAGTGAGAAGAATGGCACTTTGGCCTCGCCTGCGACTGCTTTGGCAAGTAAAGTCTTCCCTGTTCCCGGAGGGCCAACCAACAAGGCGCCTTTAGGTATTTTACCTCCTAAGGTCGTATATTTTTTTGGATCTTTCAGAAAATCTACGATTTCCATTATCTCCACTTTGGCTTCTTCCAGGCCCGCCACATCGTTGAATGTTATGGAACTGCTGGTGTTCTTGTCGAAAAGCTGGGCTTTCGATTTCCCCACATTAAAAATCTGTGAGCCGCCGGCACCTTTTCCCATTGACCGCATAATGACTAACCATACAACGATCAGGATCACCGGAAGCAAGATCCAGCCTAAAATATCACTTAACCAATCCTTACGCGTGTCAGGTATAATATCCACGCCCTGCCGGTTGAGTACCGTTTGTTTTTCTACAAGAGTTTTCCCGACGGTATCCTGCGCTATGACAGACTTTTCAACATCCCTTACTTTGGTTTCGAAGTTCTCGGAAGACAATATCTCAAATTGAAAATGAGGTCCTTTGTTCGAAGCTGTCCCAATACCTTTTTTGGGGATGAGGCTTTTAAATGCTGTGTCGCCGCTTTCAATGGCTTCCTTTTTGATAAATATTTCCGCGGTTTCCTTGTTTACGACAACGATCTTTTCCACTTGCTGATTCCGTAGAAAAGTTTCAAATTTGTTCCAGGTAATTTCTTTAGGCCCGCTGCCGCCCCAATTGTAAAAATTCAAAGCAATAAATACAACAGCCAATATAGCATAGATCCAGTAAAAATTGAATTTCTTCTTCCCCTGATCGGAGCCTTTCAGCGTATTCTTAAATTTGTTTTGTTGATCGCCCATAAAAATCTTTTCTCTTTCTGACTTAATTAAATACTATCAGAATCTATGTGTTTTATTTCTGCATCAGCCCACAGATTCTCAATTTGGTAAAAGTTACGGTATTTTTCCTGAAAAATATGTGCCACCACGTCGAAATAATCCAGAAGTATCCATTCGGCATTCTGAAATCCCTCCCTGAAACGCGGTTTCTGTCCGGTGGTTTTACGCACCATTTCTTCCACCGAATCGGCGATAGCTTCTACCTGTGCACGCGATGAACCATGGCATATCACAAATTTCGAGAAGAGGGTATTCTGAATACTCGAAAAGTCAATGCTGACAATGTTTTTAGCTTTTTTTTCGGCCATTCCTTTCGCTACAGCGTTTGCAAGTTGGAGATCTTCTGATGTTTTCCTTTTTCTTGGCATTAGTAATTTTTCATAAATTTGCAAATGTACGATTTTTTATTGAATAATTCGAATTAATTATTGTATCAAATGTCCATAATAAGACCATTTTTCTTAAAATCAACGCAGCATGAAAATAATTCATAAAGATGCTCTTGGATCGACCAATGATTATGCGGAACAAGAGATTTTAAAAGGTAGTATAAGCGAACCCTGCTGCATTGTCGCAGATAATCAGACGTCAGGTAAGGGGCGCGGTGCCAATAAATGGGAATCGGAAACAGGAAAAAACCTGACATTCAGCGTTGTTTGCTTCCCGGATTTTCTGATGGCAGCACAACAGTTTTTTCTGAATAAAACCATCGCTTTATCCGTGTTTGAATTCATTTCTGAGCTTGTTGCCGGAAAAAGCGTTTCGATAAAATGGCCCAATGATATTTATATCGGAGACGAAAAAGTTGCCGGGATGCTTATCCAGACCGGGGTACAAGGCAAATTAATGAAACATGCCATTATTGGCATAGGCATAAACATAAACCAGAAAGAATTTTCCAAAGACCTCCCCAATCCTACTTCTATCATATCACATACCCGACAAGAAACCAACCTTGACCAAGCGCTCAAAAGCTACCTGGACATTTTTGAAAAATATTACAAAATGCTGGAAGGCGGACTTATCAAAGAAATCGACAGCAAATACCTTGAGGCATTATATCGTTTCGGGCTGCGCAGTGCTTTTGAATACGAAGGAAAGAAAATCCATGCATGTATATGCGGCGTAAATGAATTTGGCTGGCTACAGCTTGTTACTGATGACGGCATTTTGATTTGCGAGGATATGGATAAGGTGAAGATGATCCCAGAAGATCAGGTAAGGTAAGAATCAAAAAAAAAGAAAACACATTATAAAACTGACAATAAAAAATTAAAACACTAACATTAAAAAAAACGTATGAAAAAATCTATTTTTATTCTGCTATCATGGTTATTAACAGCATCGGTTGCTGAGGCCCAATGGACAGTGCTTCAGTCGGGCACGTCATGGGACTTGTTTTCGGTATATTTTACCACTGCTGATACCGGATACGCAGCCGGGGAGTCAGGTACTATCATCAAAACCACTGATGGAGGCGTTAACTGGACTCCTTTGTCAAGCGGCACTTCTGAAAGGCTGTCCTGCATATATTTCAGCAATTCAAGCATCGGCTATGCCGTCAGTGTCAGCGGTAATATTCTAAAAACGACCAATGCCGGAGCAAATTGGTCTATGCAGTCCAGTGGCTCCTTATTCTCCTTATCATCCATATTTTTTACCGATGCCAATACAGGATATATCGCAGGAGACGTAAATTCCATATACAAAACAAGCAACGCGGGCAACTCATGGACGAAAGTGCTGGATACTATGGGAGGATATTTAAGCTCAATTTATTTTACGGATGCCACTACCGGGTATGCTGTCGGGGAGATAGGCAGTATTCTGAAAACCACCAATGCCGGTTTGAACTGGGTTTTTATGGGCAGTGGGACCAATAACTGGCTGGAATCTGTAAAATTTACCGATGCCAATACGGGTTATATCTTTGGAAGAAACGCAACCATACTGAAAACAAGCAATGCCGGAGTTACCTGGCAGCCGCTTTCCAGTGGGATAGATACCTCCTATTCCTTATTTTCATCCAGTGTTACCGGTGCCTCCACCCTTTATGCCGTAGGAAATGCCGGAACTATCATCAAAACTACTGATGGCGGAAACAACTGGACAATTCAGCCCAATATTTTCAGCGGCACTAATCTCGCGCTGTTTGCCATACATTTTCCTGCACCCGGCATAGGTTATGCTGCCGGCGGTTTCGGACAGATACTGAAAACCACCAACGGCGGCGCCGGAATGGATGAAGTTGCCAATCATGATCTATTGAGCCTCACTCCCAACCCTGCCAATGATTTTGTGTATGTACAGTTAGAAAAAAGCCTACCCGAAAATTTGGCAATAAACATTTATGATATGTTTGGCCGGTTGGTCAGCAGTACGAACATGAATGAAGCAACTTCATCAGGCCTGATGCAGATAGATATTAGCGAATTAAACAATGGGGTTTATCTTGTCTGTTTGACTTCAGGACAAATAAATACCGTGCAAAAATTAATAATTCAGCATTGACACCGGCCAATAGTTAGCCCAGCAAAGGTGTCAACAGGTTTTCCAGTTGCGACATAATTGATTCGGAATCATTTTTTATGATCGTCCAGTCATCTTCACTGATCAGATAAACACTGTTTTCATAGAGTATATAAAAAATGGCAGAACCTCCCAATTCATTCAGCGTGATGTACCGTGACAAATAACTTGATATTTGCAATGGTTTTAAGACTTTTTCAAAGCGGTATTTGATGGTGTCAATGTCTTCAATAGTTATCTTCTTTTCCGGGTTTGAAAACCTGAGCATAGTCTCAAAAGTTTTGAGATTTTCATTGCCAAAATTTTGTCCAAACGATATTGTCTTTTCCATTATTGAACTATTTAATTTTTGCTTTCATTATTGCCGGATTTTTTTTAAAACTCAGGATTTTCGCAATGTTCCTTCAGTTTTTTTCCTAAGATATCCACAAGGTTTTGCAGTGGGCGCGATGCCATCATGCTGATCATCATCGGCATTTCATGCTCAAACACAAAATCAACAGCAGCTTCATTGTCATTCATCTTTTCAAGCAGGCAGATCAACTCAAATGTAAAAGGGAGCTTTGTGCCGGTTTCAGGTACGATCAGTATTTTGGTATAAGGCACTTTTTCTGTTATTTTCAGAGCCATCTGTCCCATGCCGCTTACTTCGAAACTGCAACTGTCTTCAGTGGATTTCCAGTTCTGAATCTGCTCGGGCATCAGGTCTTTGAAATTGTTAAAGTCAGACAGAAAATTATAGATTTTTTCTATTGAAGATTTAATAAAAACCTTACTACTTTTTATTTGTCCCATTATTTACTCACTTTCCCCATTTATCAGGAGCTTCGCGCCATTCAGCTAAATGCGGAAGATCCGGTTCGTTAATAAAATTACTTTCCACTGCCTGTTCGAGCAGGGCATTATAGTTTGATAAAGTAAACAGCTTGCATTTTGCTTTGGCAAAATTCTCACTTGCCGCCGGGAAACCATAGGTAAAAATGGCTACCATTCCTTTTACGTCGCATCCTGCATCGCGAAGTGCTTCCACCGCCTTCAGGCTGCTGCTACCTGTAGAGATAAGGTCTTCAACAACAACGACTGACTGCCCTTTTTCCACCACACCTTCGATAAGGTTGGCCAGGCCGTGGTCTTTGGGCGCCGAACGCACGTATACAAAAGGAAGCCCAAGCTCCTGTGCAACCAGCGCTCCCTGGGCAATAGCACCCGTGGCAACACCGGCAATCACATCGGGAACACCAAATTCTTCCTGTATTAGAGAAGCAAATTGCTGGCGGATATAGGTCCGTATCTTAGGATAAGAAAGGGTTTTGCGGTTATCGCAATAGATCGGGGACTTCCATCCTGAAGCCCAGGTAAAAGGTTTTTGCAGATTCAGTTTTATTGCTTTAATTTGCAACAAATATTCAGCAGTTTTTAATGATGAATCATTATTTTTTTTCATGAGACAAATTTACAAAGTATATATAAACAACAAAGAATTATTTTTCATAAACATCCAAACAACTGTCAGTAAGGATGATACTACAATAATTATTACCGATCCGGAGCCTGATAGCATGGCTAAGGCTGTGTCGGACTTTGTATTTAATGACAATTTACAAAAACTATTTTTCATAACTCAGAATCCCGAAAGCCTTTTCAAAGAATTCAGAAAAAATTATATGGTCGTAAGAGCCGCCGGTGGCGTAGTTCGTGATAATGACATGCGCATACTGTTCATTTTCAGAAGAGGAAAATGGGACCTACCCAAAGGCAAGATTGATGAAGAAGAAAGAAGGAAACATGCTGCTTTGCGCGAAGTAAGGGAAGAAACAGGCCTGGACAATCTTTTTGTCGTCAGAAAAATAGACAAGACCTATCATATTTATTCGGAAAAAAACGAGCATATCCTGAAAAAAACGTACTGGTTCGAGATGGCTGCAATAAATTCAGAGCCATTGATCCCTCAGGCCGAGGAAGACATCACGGATATCCGCTGGTTCGAGCCAGACAAGCTGGACGAGGTGTTTGCTAATACCTATCCGCTGGTTGCAAATCTGGTGAAAGAAAATTTTATTTTATAGTTGCATGCGTTTCACGAAATAAAAAAAAGGCTGACTTTTCAGCCGGCCCCTGGTGCACGCGTAACAACCGCGCGCGAATACAATTATTATTTATAAGAATTTGTAAATGGTGCCGCTGTTGCCATTCTTTACCCAATCAATACGGTATTTTGTCGGGCAGACAGTTCCGTTGACATCAACAGGCTGGTCATTATTGTCGAAACCGGCAGTATACGTGGCTTGTTTGTTATCTGAAGGTATCTGATGCACTTTAACGCCGGCACAGGGATCAAAGCCGCATGATTCTTTATGTATGACAGTTTGCGTGATCTGGGTATAGAACTGTTCTCCATGGCGGTTTGTTCCCCAGGCAACAAGACTGCTGTACCCATCAGCAGCCGCAAAGCCATCAACGCTGACCCAGAGGTTGCCCAAGACACCTGTATATGTTCTCTGACGGGCAATGATCCAGGTTCTTGTTGAGTTATCGTCAAAAGTGGCTACGAGCGAGCCGTTGACGCTGTGGACAATGGACGTTGCGGAAGTTCCAAGGTCTGAAAGCCTGCCACCGCTGACGTTTGTGAAGGTTCTTTTACCGTTGAGCGTCAGTGAAAGGTTGTCAGATACCCTGGTAAAAACAACACCCAGATAGGTTACAGATACCGTGGCACCAGCATCATGCCAATGTGTGTTTATATGTTTTCTGGCTTGGGCCTGCCCTACCCTGTTCCATCTTCCGGAACAGTTCAATCCGTTAAAAGTAATGCTGTAAACAATAGTATCGCCGACTATGGATGAAGAATCAACAGTGATGTTGCAAGGAAAGATATTCAATGACTTCTGGCCGCCTCCGGAAAGTACATTATTTATATCCTTCATGATCTCATCATCGGCAGCAGCTACCTTGTTTTCATCGGCAACAAGCTGTTGCATCGAATTTGTATCAGGATCCTCGTCTTTTTTGCATGAAGTAAATCCTATAACAAACAAGGCTATGAGGATTATGCAGAACCGGATTATTTTTTTTGTTTTCATTATTTCAGATTTTTTAAATTATTTAATTTGGGGATCTTTATACCTTATAAAAATCAATTATTTTTCACCATTATAAAATTAATACTTTTTTGAGGATAATCAAAAGTTTTTTTTCATTAATCAGGTGTCAAAAAAATGCTTACGTTTTAAAAAGAAAACAGAAAGAAGTGTCAGTAAAATTTTACCGTAATGAAAAAACTAAATATTATAATGCAAACAAATACTATAAATTGACAAAAAAAGCCTACCTTTGCACCCTGAAAAATAACAGTGTTCAAAGCTAAACGTTTTTGCAATTCATCCATCTCCTTGTGCGTATGCCATCGCAGAGGTATATAACCAATAGCATATAGACGCACAAAATCAAAAAACTCAAATGAAAACTTTTGAAGAATTAAATATCTCTGCGGAGATAAGAAAAGCCATTATTGAAATGGGCTTTGAAAACCCGATGCCCGTGCAGGAAGAAGTAATACCTTTCATGCTCGGCGAAAAAAATGATGTGATAGCGCTCGCCCAGACAGGTACCGGCAAAACGGCTGCTTACGGGCTTCCCCTGATACAGGAGGCCGACACCAACAGTCCTTTTCCCGGGGCGCTGGTGCTTTCTCCGACACGTGAGCTTTGCATACAGATCTCCGGCGATCTTACCGACTTTGCAAAATACTGCGACAAGGTGAAAGTGCTTCCGGTATATGGCGGCACCAGCATAGATACACAGATAAAAGCATTGAATAACGGGGTACAGATCGTCGTGGCTACTCCCGGGCGCCTGCTCGACCTTATGGAACGCAAAGCCATAAAATTAAAAAATGTAAACCGTGTAATACTTGATGAAGCCGACGAAATGCTGAACATGGGGTTTCTTGATGATATCAATGCGATTCTTTCAGAAGTTCCCGAAACCAGGAATATTATGCTTTTTTCTGCAACTATGCCCAATGAGATTATCGGAATTTCGAAAAAATACATGAAAAAACCGGTCGAAATAACTATCGGGATAAGGAATTCAGGGGCAGAAAACATCAAACATGTTTGTTATACCGTTCAGGCAAAACATAAGTACTTCGCATTGAAACGTATTGCAGATTTCAATCCAGATGTTTACAGTATCGTTTTTTGCAGAACACGAAGAGAAACGCAGGAAATTGCCGACAAGCTCATTGCCGACGGCTACAATGCCGATGCATTGCACGGCGACCTTTCACAGGCCCAGCGCGACTCGGTGATGCAAAAATTCCGCATCCGGAATATCCAGTTGCTTGTAGCTACTGATGTTGCCGCCCGCGGACTGGATGTCGACGATCTTACCCATGTTATTAACTATTCTTTACCGGAAGACCACAACATCTATTTACACCGGAGCGGACGAACAGGGCGAACAGGAAAAGCAGGTATTTCAGTGGCCATTGTTAATCTCAAAGAAAAATATCAGATAAAAATCATCGAGAAAAAAATCGGTAAAACATTTACTCATGCTGAAATTCCTTCGGGAAGAGAAATTTGCGAAAAACAGTTATTCCATTTTATCAACAGAATGGAAAAAGTTGAAATCGACCATGCACAGATAAACACCTACCTCCCTTCTGTATTTAAAAAACTTGAATGGCTCGACAAGGAAGATATCATCACAAGGTTTGTATCCCTTGAATTTAATCGTTTGCTGGATTATTATAAGAAAAATTCCGTTAACATCAATGTCACCGATGACAGTAAGGCCGACTGGAAAGAAGGCAGCAAGCGTGATAAATTTGAAAATTCCACCGGAGAGGGTTATGTCCGTTTATTCATTAATATGGGGAAAGCTGACAGCTTTTATCCGGCCGAATTGATACAGCTTATAAATAACAATACCAGGGGTTTGAAAATACCCATTGGCAGGATTGACCTGATGAAAAATTTTTCATTCTTTGAAGTGGAAGAAAGTTACGCAGAAGAAGTTATCAGAGCTATGAAAGGCATCGTTATTGAAGACAGGGATATTATCGTTGAAAGGGCTTCGGACAAAAACTCCGGTGGTTCAAATGACGGCAGAAGAGAAAAAAGAGGTAGCCACGAAAGAGGGAATTTCAGAACCGGACGAAGAGAGGATAAAAGAGCGGATAGAAAAGACAAGTATGCTTCTGATGACAGCAAGTTCAATAAAAAACCTGAACATTCCTATGCCAACGGATTAAAGGAAGACGAAAAACCTGAGCACGAAAGCATTTTCAAGAAAAACAAGAGATTATTCCGTGAAAAATCAGCGTTGGATAAACAAAAAGCCGGTGACGGAAAGAGTTTTTTCAAAAAACGCAGATCCAGTAATAAGGACAGGCGGACACAAAAAAGCGGTCATTCCGGAAAAAAAACAAAAAGGCGGTAATATTTCCAATAACCCCGTCGTCGTACTATAAATTAGCTTTTAAATTTAATGGGCATTAGCCCGTCATAATAACCAACATTTTTTTAATTCTTTTTGGAAAGTTAATAAATCTCATACATGCGTTAATACTGAACTTTATCATTAAAAAAAGAATTTACTGCGAACGAACAATTTTCTGCTGAAAAACAACAATTTTCCTAATGGTCTTATAACTATTGCCAATAGTTCATTAATTAGAAATAAGTATCTTACTTAGCCTGATTAATTCACAAATTGTTTTAACTAATTATTTATCTTGGTGTTACTTTGTGTTGTTCTTTGAGCGACTTTGTGTTAAAAATTATTAACCACTAAGGATCACAAAGGTTTGCACAAAGGTTCTCAAAGTTTGTGAATTAACCAGGTTAGAAGAGCAGTAAACAATCCTTATTTCCAATTGGTGAATTTTTATCCCTTACCAATTACTGGTTGGAATGTAAAAAGCCCGAAGTATATGGGGCTTTTTGTAGAAAAGATTGGTAAAAAGTGCTGAAAAACTTTATTCCGTATGGATTATTGCAACAACAAGATACATTCTTTTTTATTGCATTTTTATAAACTTTTAAAAAAGAAAAATGCAAAAGAATAAAAACAACAATGTCCAATATTAACACTAATGCAGGAGGTATTGATGTAGGTTAGCACAGCCACTTCATTACCATTGGTCCAAAAGCTGAGGATGTCAAATAATTTAATGTTAGTACCAATGGGCATCAATCTGCGATTACTTTTTAAGATACCATCAAATCACTTCAATTGCAATGGAAAGTACTGGAAGCTATTGGCAAGCACTTTTTAGAGTATTGCAAAGAAGGTTTTGAAGTACTAATTGTTCCTGAAAATCAAACCAAGAATGCAAAGAGCTAAAACAGATGTAAAAGATTGTCAGTGCATACAAAAATTGCATTCATTGGAATTTATTAACAGGAAGTTTTTGATTGATTCTATGGAAAAAAACAAAAATAAAATTCCCATTATTAAACGTCACTTTTTTTTCTAAAATATATTTTTCCTGGATGTTTTTCATAAATGATAATCAACACATAAAACAATCAATTTTTTACTGATATTAGCAAAAAACAAAAAAATTTCACGGAATCTATTAACATTTTTCATAAAAAAAATCATATTTGCCTATGTTTTTTTTTAAAAAATAAAATTTATGTAGCCATATAATCAGATTTCATATGATAATTTTATTTTTTTGTCGACAAAAATTTAATATTCATTCTTTTCAACATTTTAATTATTAAAAAGCTTGCATTTGTTAATAAAATAGTATTAAATTTACGGCAAAAAAAAAAAAAGTAGCAATGTTATGAAAAATGTATAAATACAAAAACAAAATTTGTATAACGCTTATAAATGGCTCAAAACACTTTTAAATAGTCTAAAACACCTTAAATAAATTTGTAAAAAAATAAACATAAGTAAATGATTAAAGTGTATTTTTTTTATCAAATAATAATGTTTTTTAACAATTTACATCTTAACATTCCATCTTTTCTTAACATTACAGCTTGTTCAAATCATTTTTTCCAAATCTATCTAATACGACAGTTTTTTTTTTATTTTAAGCAATACACATATAAATTTTTTCCAGCAATTTTAATTACAATTAAGAATCTTATATAATAAATATCATACTATTATGAAAAAAATTATTAACATTAACTTTATGAAGGCCAATTGCAAAACCTTTACTAAAATATTAGTCCTGCTTGCAATAATAACAGTGGCATCGTTAAACATTGCTTCAGCTCAGGTGGTTGGTACTGCACCGGTATACCCTCCCGCAGGAGGGTTTCGTATTGACGGAGACTTGAAGGCGAATACCCCGACAGCAAACACGGGCGACTGGATTATGGGTACAGGAGGGACTGGCGGTTATGTACTATATAATAACGGAAATCCTGTTTATTCAGGAAACACCTATCATTTATATGATTTGTGGAATACCAGTTCTGACAACAAATTTTCCGGTGGTGATAAATTTATTGACAACCCAAACACCTGGGGCTATACTTTTTCAAAAGCTACAGGGAAACTTGACTTACAGAACATTTTAATTCATATAACAACAGATACAACAACCGGACAGTTATGGTTTGTTTTCTCTGCAGACCGTTATAACAATACCGGGGATTCATATATTGACTTTGAGTTTTACCAGGACTCACTATATTTGAATACTTCAACCCAATCTTTTGTAAGCGATGCGCCTGATTCAACAGGCGGCAGAACCCCGGGCAATTTCATTCTCACTGTTCACTTTGGCAACAACATTCCTACTGAATTTGCCGTATATACCTGGCAATTATCTGGCGGAGTCTATACCTATGTTAATGTTTCTTCTTTGCTTCCGACAGGTTCGTATTATGCATACGCAAATACGGCGACTATCAGTGTTCCATACGGGGCCTTTGGTGATACAACTTATCTTGAAAAGAAATTCGTTGAATCAGCCGCAAATCTCTCCGCAATTTTGGGATCAATCAACGCCTGTGTAGACATGAATGTTACGTCCATGCTGGTTAAGACTAAGGCTTCTAATTCCGCCACAGCGGACCTTGATGACTTTCTTGAGCCTATACAGGTCCATAACCTTACGTTTGGTACTTCCTCGGCAGGAGATGACCAGGCTTTATGTGATGAAGGCAATTATACCGTGTTTACAATGAACGGACAGGCAATACCCAGTCCCGGATTCGACATTGATTCCACGAAATGGACCGTTGTCTCCTACACCGGTTCTATTGCCCCGAATATTGTTTCTCCCTACTCTTTGACTTCACCAGTATGGGTTTACGATAATACTGCTACACTAAAACTTACCGTTTATACTTCCAGCGGAACCAATTACTGTATAAATGATGATGAGGTGGTATTGACAGTCCTGACAACTCCTACTGGAACAATAACCGGAAGTGGTGATACTGTTTGCCTATCCACTACCACAACATATACCGGAACGTCCGGAATGGGATCCTATTCATGGTCTATCACCGGTAATGGAAGCATTACAGGTGCGGCAAATGCCCAAACTGTTCAGGTCTTATCCGGTTCAACATGCAATGCCCCCTATACCTTACAATTGATTATAATAGACGGAGTAAATAACTGCACCGACACGACCACCAAAATTGTCAATGTAAATGATACGCAAGCCCCTATGATTAGCTGCCCGTCGAACATCACCGGTATACAGTGTGCTGCCGATGTGCCTGCCGCTTATGCCAACTATGCCGCTTTTATTGCTGCAGGTGGAAGTGTAAGTGACAACTGTGCCGGAGCCGTTACGGTAGCCATGACAAATCAGTCCACAGCAGCAGGAAGCTGTGCAAATAAATATGTAATCACCCGTACCTATACGGCAACGGATCTTTGTGGAAATACTGCAAGCTGCACCCAGACCATCACCGTCGATGACAACACTGCCCCGA
>CAZMPB010000003.1:0-4227 GCA_964567775.1 uncultured Bacteroidales bacterium | reverse complement strand
GCTGTGCCAATAAATATGTGGTAACACGGACCTATACCGCCACTGATATTTGCGGAAATACTGCAAGCTGCACCCAGACCATCACCGTCGATGACAACACTGCCCCGACGATCTCATGCCCGGCAAACATCACAGATATACAGTGTGCTGCCAGCGTACCAGCAGCTTATGCCAATGCCACGGAATTCATCGCTGCCGGAGGAACCGTTTCCGACAACTGCGGTGGAACCATCACCGTTGCCATGACCGATGAAACTTCAACTCCCGGAAGCTGTGCCAATAAATATGTGGTAACACGGACCTATACCGCCACTGATATTTGCGGCAATACCGCTTCCTGCATCCAGACCATCACCGTCAATGACAACACTCCACCAACTATTATTTGTCCGGTGGATATAAATACTTTTGTAGATCCGGGCTTATGTACAGCTTCCAATGTAAACCTTGGAGTTCCTGTTACAAATGACAATTGTTCTTCCACTAGTGTCCAGAATAACGCTCCTGCCTTATTCCCTGTCGGCACAACAAATGTTATATGGACAGCAACTGATGCATGTGGCAACACAGCTACCTGCACACAACATGTAAGGGTTGTTTCACCTCCTATCGCAAATTATGATCATACATCAACACTTATCAATACACCTGTTTTAATTAATGTACTGATTAATGACACTGATTGCGATAATAATATTAATCCAACTACTGTAAATACAAGTTGTCCTGTATGTTCTCTGCCTTCACACGGAACAATTTCAATTAATCCTACAACTGGAATAATCACATATACTCCTTTTACAAACTTCACTGGGATTGACACTTTTATATATAGAGTCTGTGACACCGGGATACCGCAGGGATGCGACACAGCTATAGTATCTGTTTTCGTTTATTCAGTCAACAACCCGCCGGTAGCGATCAATGACATCAACAACACGTTGATTAACACCCCTGTATCAGGGAATATGCTAACCAACGATAATGAACCCGATGGTGATAATCTCATCATCAATACAACTCCGTTAACAAATCCTTCTCATGGTGCTGTGATCATAAACGCAGATGGTTCATATACCTATTTCCCCAATCCTGGATTTATTGGAACAGATACTTATGTGTATGAAGTATGCGATGACATCAATCCACCACTTTGTGACACAGCCTTAGTGACCATCACTGTTACAGAACCCGGCCTGGGCAACGATCCTCCAATCGCGATCAACGACGCTTATCAGGGAAGCATCAACACAATGGTCACCGGGACAGTCATCACTAACGACAGCGACCCCGATGGCAACCTGAATCCGAACAGCGTTCTCCTTGTCGGGCCTGCCCCTGGAAATGGTATACTCGTTCTCAACGCCAACGGCATTTTCTATTTTGTTCCCAATAACGGATTTATCGGACAGGTAACTTTCCAATACAAGATCTGCGATCTCGGTATCCCATCGCTATGCGACACCGCTACCGTGACTATCGATATTATGACAAATCCGGACGGCAACTCTACATTTGCTCATGATGACTCCTACTTTACCAATGAAAATATACCTGTATCAGGAAATGTCGTAACTAATGACTACGATCCTCAGGGCGATAACCAGATCGTAAACACCACCCCACTGGATCTTCCCCACCACGGTAATGTAATACTTAACTCAAATGGGACATTTACTTATACACCTATCCCAGGCTATACGGGACCAGACCACTTTATTTACGCAGTATGTGATGATGGCATACCGCAGGAATGTGATTCCGCTACCGTATATCTGTTAGTACTTCCGGTCAACAACCCGCCGGTGGCAATTAACGATATCAACACCACGCTGATCAACACCCCTGTTTCAGGGAATATGCTCACCAACGACAATGAACCCGATGGTGATAACCTCATCATCAATATAACACCGTTAACTAATCCTTCTCATGGTACGGTGATTATGTACTCAGACGGTTCTTATACCTATTTCCCCAATACAGGATTTACCGGCACAGATACTTATGTGTATAGAGTTTGCGATGACGTAACTCCTGCGCTTTGCGACACCGCCATTGTTACCATCATAGTTACAGAACCAGGCATAGGCAACAATCCGCCGATCGCGGTCAACGACGCTTATCAGGGCAGCATCAACACAATGGTCACCGGGACAGTAATCACTAACGACAGCGACCCTGACGGTAACCTGAATCCGAACAGCGTTACCCTCATCGGGCCTACTCCCGGAAATGGGATACTCGTTCTCAACGCCAACGGCAACTTCGTGTTTGTTCCCGCCAACGGGTTTGTCGGACAGGTAACATTCAACTACAGGATTTGCGACCTCGGCATGCCATCATTATGTGACACCGCTACCGTAACCATCGACATCATGACGAACCCTGACGGGAATTCTACGTTTGCTCATGACGACTCATACATCACCGATGTAGAAATACCCGTATCAGGAAATGTCCTTGCTAATGACTACGATCCACAGGGTGATAACCAAACTGTGAACACTACTCCACTTGCTCTTCCTCATCACGGCAATGTAATTCTCAACTCAAACGGTACGTTTACGTATACGCCTGATCCTTTCTATACCGGACCTGACAATTTTATATATATGGTCTGTGACAACGGTACGCCACAGGAATGTGATTCCGCTACCGTATATCTATTAGTACTTCCGGTCAACAACCCGCCCATAGCAATCAACGATATCAACACCACGCTGATCAATACACCTGTACCAGGAAATATGCTCACTAACGACAATGAACCCGATGGTGATAACCTCATCATCAATACTACACCGTTAACCAATCCTTCTAATGGTGCGGTGATCATTTACTCAGACGGTTCTTATGTATATATCCCTAACCCCGGATTTACAGGTATAGATACTTATGTGTATGAAGTATGCGATGACATAACTCCTGCGCTTTGCGACACCGCCATTGTTACCATCATAGTTACAGAACCAGGCATAGGCAACGATCCGCCGATCGCTGTCAATGACGCTTACCAGGGCAGCATCAACACAATGGTCACCGGTACAGTCATCGCTAACGACAGCGACCCTGACGGCAACCTCAATCCTAATAGTGTAACCCTCATTGGGCCGGCACCAGGAAATGGCACACTCATTCTCAATGCCAACGGCAACTTCACATTTATCCCCATCAGTGGATTTGTTGGCCAGGTGACTTTCGACTACAAGATTTGCGACTTAGGTACACCATCATTATGCGATACAGCAACGGTGACCATCGACATCATGACAAACCCGGACGGAAACTCTACATTTGCGGAAGATGACTCTTACTTCACCAATGAAGATATCCCTGTCGCTGGTAATGTCCTGAACAACGACTACGACCCACAGGGCGACGACCAAACCGTTAATACTACACCGCTGACAAATCCTCACCATGGGACTGTTACACTCAACGCAAACGGTACTTTTATCTATACGCCGGTTGCCGGTTATAATGGACCAGACTTTTTTGCCTATAGCCTGTGCGACGATGGTGTGCCTCAGGAATGTGACTCTGCTACTGTATATCTGTTAGTAATCCCGGTCAACAATCCGCCCGTGGCACTCAACGATGTTAACAACACACTGATAAATATTCCGGTATCAGGTAATATGCTCACCAACGACAATGAACCCGATGGTGATAACCTCATCATCAATACTACACCGTTAACCAATCCTTCTAATGGTGCGGTGATCATTTACTCAGACGGTTCTTATGTTTATATCCCTAACCCCGGATTTACAGGCACAGATACTTATGTATATGAAGTTTGCGACGACGCGATTCCTGCGCTCTGTGACACCGCCATTGTTACCATTACCGTTACAGAACCTGGCACGGGGAATGATCCGCCTATCGCTGTCAACGACGCTTACCAGGGCAGTATCAACACACCGGTAACCGGTACAGTAATCGCTAACGACAGCGACCCCGACGGAAACCTCAACCCTAACAGCGTGACACTCATTGGACCTACTCCTGGCAACGGAACACTCACCCTCAACCCCAACGGTACTTTCCTATTTATCCCAAATAACGGATTCGTTGGACAGGTGACATTCAACTACCAGATATGCGACCTCGGTACCCCTGCGCTTTGCGACATCGCTACCGTGACCATCGATATCATGACCAACCCTGACGGAAACTCTACATTTGCGGAAGATGACTCTTACTTCACCAATGAAGATATCC
>CAZMPB010000002.1:1375-54336 GCA_964567775.1 uncultured Bacteroidales bacterium | reverse complement strand
TTGAACTTAAGGGCGTTAATTTTGCTGAGATAACTCTTCATGCCGGGCTTGGAAATTTCCGCACCATAGATGTTGAGGATCTTACCAAACATAAATGTGACTCTGAACAGGTTATTATTACTGAGCAAGCCTGTAAAATTGTGAATAAAGCAAAGGAAAACAAGAAGACCGTTTGTGCTGTTGGTACGACAACAATGAAAGCAATTGAGTCATCGGTTACTATTTCGGGTTTGCTGAAGCCTTTCAATGGATGGACAAATAAATTTATTTTTCCTCCTTACGATTTTGGGGTACCTAACGCCATGATAACAAATTTTCATCTGCCACAGTCATCACTGATGATCATGGTGGCATCCTTTGCCGGTTATGAGTTCCTGATGAAAGCATATAAAGAAGCTGTTGCCGAAAAGTATCACTTTTTCACCTACGGCGATGCCATGATGATCATTTAAGTCTTTTCATCGTTATTATTAAATTCGTTCAAATCATTATTATTTGAACGAATTTATTATTTTTGAACAAATCTTTCCGATTGAAAAAATTTGCAGTAATAGTTGCGGGGGGCACCGGTAAACGGTTTAATGCTGATTTGCCTAAACAGTTTATTGATGTTTGCGGAAAACCGTTGATCATTTACACGATAGAGGCTTTTATCCGGGCTGTTCCTGATATTGCATTTGTGGTGGTTATCAACCCTAAAATGTGGGAAAAGTGGGATAAAATATTAGCAGATTTCCCTGTGTCAAATTGTATATTGGCCGATGCCGGACCCGAGCGCTTTCATTCCGTTAAGAACGGTCTGGCAAAAATCTCTGAAGAAAATTCAATTGTGGCTATTCACGACGCAGTCAGACCGTTTGTTTCGGAGGAGGTGATCGTGCTCGGTTTTAATGATGCGGATTATTTCGGGAATGCAATCCCGGTTATGAATATCACAGATTCTGTGCGCATAAAGGAAGGGCCATTAAATGAACCCATAGACAGAAGGTTGTTGTATAAAGTGCAAACCCCTCAATGTTTCAGGACGGGCCTTATCAAAAAAGCCTATTTGCAGAATTTTGATGAGAAATTTACCGACGATGCTATTGTGCTGGAATCCATAGGTGAAAGGATCCATCTTATTGATGGAAATGTGGAAAATATTAAAATCACTTATCCCTTTGATTTTCTTTTAGCCGAATCAATTCTCAAAAACCGGCGTGTTCAATAGTTTTTTTCCTTCCTGTATTTTAGTAAATCAAAGCATTTATTAATAATGGTTTGTTAATATTTTAAAATTTTATTTACGGGTTTTGTATTTTTTTGATATATATTTGGCGTTTAAAAAAAGCAGAATATATTTATTGGTAAAAGCGCTACAAATAATAGAAATCATAATAGATTATTTCTAATTAGTTAATAGAATAAAATAGAAAATTATGGGCAAAGTAAGAAAAAAATTAGTCAATCTGTCGCAGGAGCCTCCATAGATAGGCAGATGCTTATTAGTTGCAAAAAATTGTGGAGCCCGGAAACCACTCCGCCGCGGCGGAAAAAACAGGCCTGTCCCGGTCAGGAACATTATCGGGGGCGTTACCGAAAAGCCAGCAGAGTAGGAATAAATTAAAAACAAGAAATTATGAAAAAATGCAGTTGTTTAATACTAATTTTAGTGTCAGTATTATTTACGAATGTTGCTTTTGCGCAACTTTCGACAAGAACCAATGATTCAAGTATAGTAAGGCTGGGCGCCAGGCCTGTTGCCGACGACATGTCTTTGTCTTTTTCCTACCCGTTCATGGTTGACGGCCAATGGGGTCTGGGCTTAAAGGATAGCATATTGCAATTTGATGACTACATTACCTACAGGTATTATTTAACAGACAATATCGTGTTAAAAATCGGCATGATGTACTATAAATCCAGTGCGCATACTGTAGGAACAACCATTGACACGGCCTTGCTTGCCATATCGAACAATGAAGGCAAACTAAGTGAATATCGCTATGGTATTGTCCCCGGGGCAGAATACCATTTTGGGAAAAGTAATATTTTTGATGTGTATATGGGAGGCAATTTGTGTCTGGGTTTTGGGAACAAAGTAAATATCAACAACATGGAACTGGTTAACGGTGATTATTCCAGGTATAAAGCCAAACAGAACACAACCCTGGTGGGCATCGGCGGCGTAATTGGGATAAATGTATTTGTGGCCCATTTACCGCTATCGGTAGGCCTGAAATATTCATTTAATTCCAACTGGACCATAGGTGGTAAAACTCATGTTAATACAGCCACTAAAGTAGGCAACATCGAAAATGAGCAGGAATTCTATACTCAGGCTAATGATGTTTTTGGCAACCCGGATCTTTTGCAATACGAAACCTTAAAAAGAACTCTCTGGAACACGAACCATGATATCAGAGTTGTTTTAAATGTTTATTTCGGTAAATAATAATTTTTTTATATAAAAAATAATATTATGAAAAAAGTATTTTTGTTGTTGGCGGTGTTATCGCTGGCGCTGACATCGTGCACCACTATAAAAAAAGGAACCCCGGTTACACCAATGAGTTTACAGATCAACCTGAATATGGATGATCTGGAATATATTGGCGAAGCTACCGGAACTTCTACTCAGAATTATTTTCTGGGAATGCCTTATGGAGGCCGTAAAAATAAAACGGCTGTAGCCAAATTCAGTAGTATTAATATTTCTTCACTCTGGAACCGTGGATTTAATAATGCCATGTATGATGCTTTACAATCAAAGCCGGATGCGGATTTTGTTCTGCCGATTTCTTTTGAAGAAACAAAAGATCAAGCGTTTCTTGGCAGTAAAAGAACTTTAATCGTTAAAACAAAGGCTTTTAAGATCAAAACCAAATAGGATCTTTATCCTCATTGTCATTGTCGGTTTTGAAAAAAACCAATAATAATTTCCGGTGTATGCATATTACATAAACATATTGTGTGACGTGCGTACACCGGTTATCATAATCAAACAGATGAAACAAAAACGTACTATTTTATACCCATTGTATTTATTTTTTAATCCAAAGACAAAAAATAAATTACAATGGTTAATGCCGATGCTACATGAAAATAGTCCAATAAGACAATGTCGATATTGGACTATATTGAATGTGCAATCGGTATTATTGCTTCTTGCAGGTTGTATTTTGTTGATCATAAGCGGTTGTAAAAAAGATGAAAACTCTATACCCTTAGTGTGGGTCAGCCCGTCAGATATTAACATCAATGCGCAGCAGGGCGATATAAAGATTTTTGAAATCAATGCAGACGGAGGCAATGATGAATTAGTAAAGTTTACTATTCATACTCAAGTTGAAAACCAGGCAAAATATACCGTTTTAGATACCACAATTAATATCAAGAAATTTAATTATACCTATCAATACGTTGTGCCCGACACCATTACCGGGTCTGTGTTTATTACGTATACGGCCTATGATAAAGATGGCGATATCGGACAATCTGCAACAAGGATAATTGTCAGTGCAGTAAGTACTTTATTAACCGAGTATGCCGGGAGTGCAATATTTTCAAAGTACTCAGGAAAACATGATGCTTTTGATATTAACACGAATACGGTTCAGTTTTCGGCAACGGCTGCCGCTAATTTATTAGATATTGCAGATTACGATACGATACAAAATGATTCAACGCTCTCATTGCAATGGCATTCCCCTGCCGGCAATAAATTCGTTCTTTTTAACGGGTATGATTATGCCAATGCAACAGATATGTCGGTAGAAAGCGCTTATAATTCCGGTCAGAAACTTGATATTATTTCGAACCTGAGCGTTAATGATATTATTATTTCCAAAGAAGGTAGCGGTATTTATGCTGTCATAAAAATTACCAATATCGTAGATTCCGCATCCACGATAAATGACAGGTATGAGTTTAATATAAAGAAATGAGTTTGGTAAATCAGGTATTTAGCCAATAAACATGTTGGCTTTCTTTGGTTTTGTGTAAAATAAAATTTATTGATATTTAGTGTGCTTAAGGGCTGGAAATGGCTGAGTCCATGGCAAAACTATAGTAAAAATAACAGTAATGGTGTAAGCCAAAACGTTGGATACAATATGATTAAATTTAATTTCACTTTATGCATTCTGAATATTTTATCGCTATTTGTGTATATGGTTATATTTTTTAACCTAAAACAAAATGTTTCAGAGGATATTATGTTTTCAACTTCGGATGCACAAACATATTATGATGTTGTAGACTGGTTGAAGTATAAAATTGATAGTGAAAGTGTGTCAATTCGACCTTTGTTATATCCCCTTATATTATTGACAATGACAAAATTTGGAGGAGTCAATGGAGTATGGATAATTCAGGTTATTTTTTGGTTATTATCTATTAATTTCACCTTCATGACGATTAAAAATATAACAAAGAGTAACTTATTTTCTTTCTTTGGCGTACTGCTTCTAATCTCTAATTTATCATTGATTACACTTACTCTCCATGCTCTAACTGAAGTAACAACAGCGTTTTTACTTTCCATGATGCTGTTTTTTATGTCTAGGAAAATTAAAGAGTATAGAAGCATTCATTTTTTTCATACATGTTTGTTTTTTATGGTTTTGCTAACCATTCTAAAGCCAACATTTTACATTCCGTTATTATGCTTATTTTTTGTTGTTTTCCCTTCTTTCTATTTGAGAAAACATTTGAAATATCCTATAAATTTTCTTAAAGTAGTCTTGATTATTCTGCCTCTAATTATTCAAATTTCAATAATATATATTAAATATGGCCATGCCAAAGTTTCATTAATTGGAACAAAAACAATATCACGATATATCGTTCCTCAAGGAATTCAGCAAATTGAATCCATTAGTTTTGAAGATGCTGTAAAAAAATCGGAGAGTTTTTCTGAATCACAACAATGGGATTATATTCAACGTCACGCATCCCAGTATTTTTATTTGTTTTTAAATAATATCAAAAATAATATTAAAGGAAATCCAACTTTCTTGCTATATCCTAAAGGCTACGAAAACTACAAACTTGCTCAGTTTACAAAAAACTACAATTATATTATTTATATAGCACACTTTATATTTTTTATTCTTATTTTTCCTCTAATGCTAATTTTTATCAAAAATAAAAACATTTCATTGTTATTTTTCTTAGGACTTTCTTATCTACTCGGATTCTATTTCATTGTTGTAACAGGTATAAGTTTTATGCAAGGAGATAGGCTTACATTGCCATCAATCGCAATTTGGGCTAATATTTATCCTATTATCTTATTTTCTTGCCTAAAATTACTGTTTCCAACAATGCATATAAGCAATGGCGGGGTTTGTAGTAAGTTAAAAGGTTTGTAACTCGCATCAAAAATACTTCTCCCCAATTTTTTAACGTGTCCCAAAAACCACCAATATCCTGGCCTCCGCATCAACGATAAAAGCTATATGTGATTTTAGAAACAGCATTTAGCCGGTATTTTGATGACTACCTTTTCCCTTATCTACCCCTCCATTCAAACTTTATAAATAATGACAGCACGGCAACTGCTATTATATAAAAAGGATATAGTAGCTGCAAAGGGAAATAGTACAAAATGAGTTTTGGCTTACCGGCAAATCGGGCAGCTGAGGCCATCAGCGGAAGATCAACCGCAAGTTTCAATACAAACAGGATGGCCGATATAAGGGCAAGCCGGTAATCAAAAAAGCTGCAGATCAGCAATGCCGGTATGGTAAAATTGAACAGGAAAACAATGATGGCAGTAAATTTTGCAAAAAAGTCTTTATATCCTGTACTTTTTGAAGCCCAGCGTATGCGCTGATTCATGAATTCTTTCAGGCTTCCCGGGCCTTTCGTTGTTACGATGCTTTCCGGATATTTAAGAAAACATATTTCATTTTTGTTTTTAATGTGTTTTTTTGCTTCCAGAAGAAAAAATACATCATCGCCCGAAGCATAATGGCTATGGGCTTCATATCCTTTCAGCTCATCATAAAGGCTTCGCTCGAAACATAAGTTGGCGCCATTGGCTAAAAATGCTTGATTGGCAGACATAGCCCCGGCGCTACTTGCCACAAGGCTAAGAAATTCAAAGTAATACAATTTTGAAAAAAAACCTTTTCTGTCATCCGAAACAACCGGCGCCGATATCAGGCGGCATTTCTTCTGCTCGTAAAAGCCTACTAAAGCGCTTAACCATTTTTTATTAAAAATACAATCTGCATCGGTTGTTACTATTAGTTTACCGCTTGAGTTTTCAATGCCCTTTTTTAAGGCGGCTTTTTTTGAAAAGCCATCGGCTTCGGATAAAGACAGTACCCTGAAATTTTTTATACCGTTCCTGATGATAAAATCATTGGTAATAGCATGGCTGTGATCGGTCGAGTGGTCATCAACAAGCAGGACTTCATAAAGGTCTGCGGAAAAATCTTGTTCTGACAAACTTTTCAAAAGGATTTCCATGTTTTCTGCTTCGTTGCGGAACGGAATAATTACGCTTATCGGTGTATGCGGTTTTTCTTGAAATCTTACAGGCGATTTGTTATTAAACCAGCCAACCGTAAAAAAGATGATCAGCCCGAAGTAGCACGCAGAAATGATAACAGAAAATAATATGATGATTGTCAAAGTCACTTTCTGAAAAATTTAAGTTTGAATACGAAAAATCCACCGATAATGGCAGGAATAATAAGATTAATGAACCAGATCAGGGAAGCTGCCAGAAAGGCATCGGAAGAAACATCTGGTGGGGTAGGTGATATGTTTTGAAAATACATTTCTAATACCAGAATACTTACCGACCCCCTGACGCCAATTTCTGTCAGGGCGAATGTGGGAATCGCCGTCATGATCAGATAGATTAAGGAAATCAGCATGATCCCATCCCCCAAAGGGATGTCAATGTCGCAAATCCGGATCAGCATATAAAACTGAAAAGCAAACACCGCGTATCGGATAACGCTTAATAGTAAAGCATTAAATAATTCTTTACATGAAAAATCGGTATAAACATGGAGATGAGTCCTGAACTCAGTGAATTTGCGTGGGGTGAGTTTCAGAAAAAAAATCTTCAGCCACGACAGGCGAAAATATAATATGAAAAAAAGTACGGTCAGGATCAGCGAAATCCCCGACAGGATAAGGTATGCCGCTAATTTGTCGTGAAAAGGGCCTGATTTAAAAGAATGGTAAAAGAAAAAACATGCGATAGTCCCGAACAGCATCGTAGGCACTTGCTGGCTGAGGCTTCCTATAAATGTGATAAAGATGCCTTCCCAGCGGTTGGCTTTTTCAAGGATGAATGCCCTGCTGAAAAATTCGCCGGTGCGGTTGGGGGTGAAAGACCCGACGGTTATGCCGGCCCACACGCTCATAAACGACCGGATAAAAGAAACTTTTTCAATTTTTTTGATGAGGTATTGCCACTTCAGGGTTTCTATGCCCCAGTTTAGTAACATCATCATGAAGGTGAGGATTATTATTGTCCGTGATGCAGTATCCGATAGCATATCAACGAACCTGTTAACTACCCCGGAAACATCATGCTTATAAAACAAGCGGTAACCAATAAAGCCAAAAGAAAGAATTATTATCAGAATTTTGATAATGTAATTACTTGTTTTGATTAATTTTGTTTTAAGCATTTAATATTATTGTTTTGAGCATCGACAGAATCATACTTGGTATCGACCCCGGAACAAATATTCTTGGATATGGATTAATCCATAACAAAGATAAAAAGATTGAGCTTATTACGATGGATGTGATCAAATTAAACAAACTCACCGACCCGTACCTAAAGCTAAAAACCATATTTGAAGCAGTACTTGGCATCATCGAAAAATACAAGCCGGATGAGCTGGCTATCGAATCGCAGTTTTTCGGGAAGAATGTTCAGTCGATGCTGAAACTTGGCCGGGCGCAGGGAGTGGCGATAGCCGCGGCTCTTAATAAGTCCATACCGGTTTTTGAGTATTCTCCGCGTAAAATCAAGCAATCAATCACAGGAAAGGGAAGCGCTACCAAGGAGCAGGTGGCATTGATGCTTGCACGCATTGTTTCCATAGAGGTGCAGCCCGAATACCTTGATGCCACGGATGCTTTGGGCGTAGCGGTATGTCATTATTTTCAAAAGAGTGCATTACCAGATAAGAAGTCATATACCGGATGGAAATCATTTGTAGCAAATAATCCGGCAAGGGTTAAATAATATGATATCAGATAAAATCCATAGTGGATGTGTTGTCAGTCACCGGGTTTTCAGCGAGCCATTAAAGTTTTATACCGAGCTGCTGGCCGATATGGAAAATGCTCAGAAAAACATTTGTTTTGAGATATTCAAGTTTATTGATGATACCGTAGGAACAAAATTCCGAGATGTTTTGGTGAAGAAATGCCGCCAGGGAGTCAGGATACGACTGCTGGTTGATTCGTGGGGCGCTCCGTCCAATAGTTCGTTTTTTGATGAACTTATTAATGCCGGAGGTGAGGTAAGGTATTTTATGAAACTCAGGTATAGTTTTGATGCGTTTACCAAACATCACCGGAGAAACCACCGGAAAGTCATTGTGATTGATGACCGCATTGTGTATCTGGCCTCAGCCAATATAAACGACTACTCGCTGAACTGGAGGGAACTTATTGTAAAACTCGAAGGCGGAATTGCTCATTCATTCAAAAAAACGTTTAACAGCAGCTGGAAAATTTATAAAAAAAATACGTTTAATATCCGTCATCAGACAAAACCATTAAGTTGTGGCGATTTTAAAATTATTCGCGATGTGCCTTCATTGACCAGGCAAAGGGTTAAAAAAAAGTATTCTGAACTTATCAAACGTGCGCGTAAACAAATTATCGTCGAAACTCCTTATTTTCTTCCGGGATATTATTTGAGGAAATTACTTATGGACGCAGGGAAGCGCGGCGTTGATGTCAAGATCATCACCCCTAAACAATCGGATGTCAGTATTGTGGATACCCTGCGCAGCAAATACCTTGGGTTGCTGCATAAAAACCATGTACAAATATTGTTTTATAAGCCTTACAACCTTCATGCAAAGCTGATGATAGTCGATAATGAGGTGTTTTTTTTCGGGACATCAAATTTTGACTACCGAAGCTTTAGGTATATGTATGAAGTGATGCTTCTTGGATCAGACAGTAACCTGATGCAGGACCTGACCGTGCATGTCAACGAAACGATCGAAGCCTGCGAGGGTTTTGATTATGAGCTATGGAAACGCCGGCCCGTTATGCATAAGTTATTCGAAAATCTTCTGATCCCTTTCAGGCATTACTTATAGAAATCTTGTCTTTAGGGCATTCCGATCACTCTTCCGGAAGTAAAATAATATTTTTTATAATATTCTTCGTCCAGATCATTGACCATCACACCTTTTTTTGTGGTGGCATGGATAAACTTATTTTCTCCGAGGTATATGCCGACATGTGAGATTTTGTCCCCTGAAATTTTAAAGAAAACAAGGTCTCCGGCTTTCAGATCTTTTTTGTCAATTTCTTTTACGTTTTTCAACTGATCCGCCGAACTGCGGTACATATCGATATTATAGGTTTCTTTATACACTGAAAATACCATTCCTGAACAATCGGTGCCTTGTTTTGTGTTTCCGCCATATTTGTATGGCGCTCCGACCCATTCAACCAGACAGCTTATCAGTTTTTTATCTTCGCTGCCAGTTAATGTTACGCCTAACTCTTTAGAATAGGTATCGTTATGGTTGGAACTTGTGTTGTTATTGTTGCTATGATGATGATTGCCGGCGTTTGGTTTGGTTGTTTTACAGGAAGTAAATGATGTCCCGGCAACCAAAAGAAATAAAAGAAAAAATAAGCGTGAATACCTCATTTACAGTTTGTTATTATGTCAAAATTACAAATAATAAAGGAGGTTTAATTTTAAACCTCCTTTATTTGCAAACAAAAGACTGTTAATTAATCTCAATCAGCCTTTTCACTTTTGTTTTATCTTCTTCTTTTTTTGGAAGCACCATGCAGAGAACACCGTTTTTGTACTCGGCTTTGATCTTTTCCGTATCAATGTTTTTAGGCAGAACAAACGAGCGGCTGAAACTTCCATAGACAAATTCTTTACGGGTGTAGTTTTTGGTTGTTTCTTCTTTTTCTTCGTTCTTTTCTGAAGAGATCGTCAGCGTGTTGTTTTCGATATCAATTTTGAAATCTTCTTTGTTCATGCCAGGCACCGCCAGTTCGAGTTCGTAGGAATTTTCATTTTCAACAATGTTGGTTGCCGGTACATTGCAATGATTTCTGCTGAATAAATTTGCCGGATCATTTTCAAAAAAACTGTTCAACAGATCCGAAAATGTTGGTTCGTTGTTTAATCTGATAAGTTTCATGGTTTTATCCTCCTTTTTGTTAATTAATATTTTTTTGGTTTGTACTGCCCCCTATTCAAACTTTATGCAAAAGCCCTATGTTGAAATCCAAAAATATATAATTAACAGTAATACAGGTTGTTATAAAAATATTTAAAAAAAAGTCTGGACGACAGAATGACAGTTGTTATTTGTATTCAAATGACAATATGGCGCTTTTGATTAAGTTTATTTTTATAAATAGCACAAATACAGGATGATAAACATCAATTCTTTTTTGAGACCTAAATGGTTGAGCTGACTCAATGCATGGGAATACCTGGATGCAATTTTGTTTTTTGATTTCAGGGTTTTTAATCCTATATTAATATTATAATAAATTTTTTTATCTTTACAAAAACAATTCTATGAAAAGGAAAATCGTAATTTTTATTTTTTGTTTTTTTCTCTTTGATATAGTCCTTATAGCACAAGACAATAGTAAGTCCGACTCCATCAGTCATGAAATTTTGGGTTCTATAGTTTCTAAAAACGGATCGAAAATCAAAGTTAAGCTTGATAAAGGTTACCCCCTCATGCCAAAAGTCAATACACTTGGCGAACTGATGAAAAGTTTTGAAAAGGAAATGTTTGGGGCTAAGGTCAATGGCTGGCTTACTATAGGAATTGTTAAATTCATCAGTAAAGAAAACCTGGTGTTCGCCTTCACACTTATTGAAGAAAAAAGTATTATTACCATTGATGGAGTTAAAGAAAACCATTTTGTTACCGGACAGCAGGTAAAGTTCAACTGGAAGGAAGCACTGGCTGTTGATGAGGCTTTTTATGAGAAGGGAATGGAGGAGCTTGAAAATAACAAGCAAGCAGCTATCGACTTTTTTAAGCAGGCAGTTGCTGCCAATCCAAAAAATTCTGAAGCCTGGAACATGATAGGAATGATGCACAATGAAAATAAGGATTACGACTCAGCGCTATATTCTTACAAAATAGCCTATGAGCTTGATACTACAAATCTCAAATACATTAAAAACATTTCAATTACGTATACTTATATTAATAAATTTCCGGAAGCTTATTCATATGCTGTAAAGGCTGTGATGTATGGTCCGGCAGATGCCGAAGCCCATTATTTAAGGGCGATGACAAATCTTTATTATCTGATCTATTACTTAGACGGGAAGATTTCGGGAACAGATAAAAAGCAGATATTGTCAGATCTGGATTTTGCCGTATCTGTAGATGAAAAAGTATCCTTTTATTATAAGGAGCGTATGGTAGTGAGGAACTTTTTTGAGGATTTTACCGGAGCATGTGCAGATGCAAAGAAGTATCAGTCGCTTGAAGGAAGCGCCGGGGATGAGTTTGTCAAAGAATATTGTAAATAGATAGTATTAAATGGTATGAAAAAGCTAGTCGCATTATTATTTTTATTTTTAACGGTATCCAGTTCTTTTGCACAAAAAAAATTTGGTGGCGGGTTTTTTGCGGGTATAGCTGCTTCACAGATCTCGGGAGATCAGCTCTCAGGGTTTAATAAAGCCGGACCATATGGAGGGGCATTTACAAACTACAGTTTTGATGAAAAATCTGCATTACAACTTGAGATCTACTACGTATTAAAAGGAAGTAGTAAGAATCCCCATCCGAAGACTAACGATTATATAGTTTATAAATTAAATCTTCATTATATAGAACTTGCTTTGCTTTATAAATGGCAATTTTCAAAACGGTTTAACCTTGAAACCGGACCCGCTTTTGGGGTATTGATGAAAAATCAATATATCGAAAAGGATGAATATGGCCTTGTTAGAGATTCAGAACGTCCGGGGTTTAATAAATTTGATTATTCTGTATTTGTGGGTATGGGGATAAATATTATTAAACATCTCAAAGCAAATATCCGTTTTGAGAATTCTTTTCTGCCGGTCCGTAAGCCGGAGACCAAAACCCGTTGGCGTTTAGACAGGTGGCAATACAATAGCACGATTACTTTGTCTGCAATTTATGAGATATGATCAGGAAAAAAATTGTAATAGGAATCACTGGCGCTAGTGGTGCCATATATGCTGAAAACCTGATCAACAGGTTAAAGAAAATTGAAGACCAAATTGAAGATATTGGTATTGTCCTCTCTGAAAATGCAATTAAGGTCCGTGAATTTGAATTGGGGTTGACTACAGAGACCCTGCCTTTGGGAAAAGTTTATGATAATAAAGATTTTTTTGCTCCTTTTGCATCAGGCTCTTCAAGATATGACATGATGATTATATGCCCCTGCACCATGGGAACCCTTAGCCGTATAGCCCACGGTTATGCAGATGACCTGATCTCCCGTAGCGCTGACGTTATGCTTAAAGAAGGTAAAAAGCTGATTCTTCTGGTGCGTGAGATGCCTTATAATCTTGTACATATTGAGAATTTTAAATTACTTATACAGTCGGGGGCCTGCATATGCCCGGCATCACCGTCATTTTATTCGAAACCACAGAATATGGAAGCATTGGTAAATACGGTAACAGACAAGCTTTTGCTGCTTGCTGGTTTTGATATAAAAACGTTTAAATGGGGGAGTTAACCTCAAAAGAAAAAAACCTAAAATTAAAAAACAACATCATCATCAGCAGGGGTTTTGTCCGGCTGTTCAGTATCATCATCATCGGGAGTCTTGGCATCGGTGTCGGGGATGTCGTCTTTAGCAAATAATTGTTCATCAATTTTTTCATCTGTAGCCGTATCTATTTTCACATCAACTTTTATAAGATAGCTGGCATCTTTGGTATCAACTGTTATTGCATGAAAAAAATCGCCGTTAGGTTTGGTAACCTTAAAAATATGATTCTGATAACCGTCCGGATATTTTATTTGTATGGTGTCCATAACTTCGGGAGTTATGTTGCTAATGTGAACGATTACTTTCTTTTTCTGTTCCATAAAAATTCAAAATAAATTTGTTTGCCCTCATCAAAAAATGTACCGGATTACAAAAAAAATTGTCAGCAAAAATAATATTATTATTTTCACTGACAATTTTCACCGGTACATTTGAATTACCTGATTAATATTACCGAACCTGAATATTTGTGATATTTCTTTGTAATATCCCTGTATGTTACAACCCATGTGTAGACACCCGGGTCAGTAACTGTTTCGTCATTGATCCTGCCGTCCCAGCCTTTTTCAATATCAGACGATTCAAACACCTTTTTTCCCCAGCGGTCGAAAATGATCATATTGAAAGTGCTGTTATTTATTCCTGTTCCTTTTACAAGAAATTCTTCATTAAGTCCGTTCCGGTTCGGTGTAAATGCATTCGGGGCATAGAAAGTAATACTTTCTTTGACATAAATATCGTCCGAAGCTGTATCTCTGCATCCATGCTCAGTTTGAATATATAGTACTATATGGAAATACCCGGTATCCACATAATGGTGCATAGGTTCTGTTTCGTGTGAATACTCCCCGTCGCCTAAAGCCCAGTAGCTCCAGAATGTGTTATCTGACAAGTTGTTAAAGGCCACCCATGATTCGAGGATGTCGGTTTCTCTTGGTTCTGGCAAAAAGTCAGCGTTGGGTTTGGGGAATACGGTGATCATGTCTTCGATGGTTAGTGAATCAAGGCAGCCATGGTTGGAAGTTACATAAATTGTTACATCGTATGTCCCGGCGTTAACAAAAGTATGTATTGGATTTTTTACAGAATCTGTAGCTCCGTTATCATGGTAGTCCCACACATAGGTCTGTCCTGAATCAATAGTGGTTTCATAAAACTGAACTTTGAGCGGCTGACATCCGCTGTCGGGCTCAGCCCTTATGCCGATCTCGGGTAATGGCCATAGCTCTATAAGTGTTGCCGTGTCGCTTATGGTGCAGCCAAGAAGGTCGGTAGCAACGACCCAATATGTTCCTGCTGGCAGGTTACTGGCTGTAGAATCATAGCCTCCAATAGGTGACCATACGTATGTGTATCCCGGTGTACCGCCTGTAACATGTGCCGTAATTTGCCCGTCGGATCCAGTAATACAAGTAACATGTTTTATCCCGAGAGAAATATAAAGAGGCGGGTCAACATTGAGTATTTCAACGGTATCGTATAAATAACAGGGCCCAGAATCATAAACAGTGACATAGTAGGTGCCGGCAGCAAGATTAGTGATAGAGTTGGTTGTGCTGTTAATTGTTGTTGAATCGCCTGTTGACCAGATGTAAGTGTAAGGAGGGGTGCCATTTTCCACCGTAGCGGTTATTACGCCGTTGGTATCGCCAAAACAGATGATTTGTGTGGTGATTTCAGCGCTCATAGTCATCGGCGGGTTAGGGATGATCTGTTCGTCGGGCATGATCGTGTCAAAGATGCCGGTCTGATTCGGCGACCATCCGCCGAGCTGCCAAGTGTTATCATACCATGTAATGGGGATGTATCCAAGCGGCCAGGTCATATTGATCAAAGGCCCGATATGAATGGTAAAGTCAGGTTGCTGAGGGGTTTGAGGTGGTATGGTGATGCCTGGTGTACAAATGGTATCCCAACAAGTATCGGGAGCGTTTGATTTTTCGAGGCACGGGACAGGCACTTCTATACAATATTCCGGAATGTATATTTCCTGCTGGGCTTTGAAAGGTATATTGATCCAAAATTCAAAAGCAGTAATATTAAAATAAAAAGCCATACTGTCCCAGGTATGATTGGTGAAATCGTTGGTCAGATAATGCTGGATGCCGATATCCCAAACAGGATAATCATTGCATGGATATTTAAAATTAAGGTCATAGCCGCAAAGTATATTGAAGGTGTCTGCAACACCGGATTCAACAATTGAATCCCCGTTCGCCGGATCGGATATGTTATACGGGACACTGGTCGGGAACGATAATCGTGTCCACACATCAGGGCAAAGCGTGAAATCCTGAACCATATAACTGTCAAGGCCAAAATTGAGTGAAAGCAAAGTATAGTCTATTGTTATACCGCCACCAAGATCAAAGGTGCCACTCATATAACCTAAGATCTGTGATATGATAGGGCCTGCCGGCGGAGGTATCAACTGAGCTATTGCCGACAATAACTGAATAATATCAATGTTCAGATGGAGCCAGAGATCACTTCCGTGAGCATACACACAGTCGTCTGTTCCTAACCAATCGGTAGTCACAATATAGGGTATGTCTATAAATCCGGTTAACCCGATATCCCACCAGTCATAAATTATTATCGGCAATATGTCATCGTGGCATATTGCGAAGAAAAATCCGTTCCAGCAAGGATAAGATACTTCTCCGGTCTGCGAGTTCAGATAAAAGATATTTATTGAGTCAGTAGGCAAATTCAGGCTGATAATATCCATGGTAAAACAATCGTATAAACATACCGTAGCCGAAATGTCTAATCCGAATCCGAAGAAAAAGTCGAGCTGAATAATACCTGCGGTTGGAAAATGTGTGGTGAGATCCCAGCCGGGTTCTACGGAACAGTCCGTGTTGATCGTTATCCATTCGCCGGGGTTAAAGGTGTAATTGTCGGGAAATGTAAGGTCGATTTCTACCGGATATTCCGCATCAACAGAACCTGTGGTGAACCCATGAATGCTAAAGACGGAAGCGACTTCCAGCCATGTGCCGAGATCGATCACCGCGCCCCATTGTCCTAACCAGCCCAGATCGGTTATTCCGCCAAATGAAGATGTATCCCCAAAACTAATGTTGAACAGTTCAATATCCATGTTTAATGTAAAAGGGCTGCCGTTAGGCCCCCACATATTCTGGTCATGGGTAACCCAGTCGACATTATGCGTTACGGTATGGGTCTGCGAAAACACCCTTCCGTTAATGCCGGACATCAGGAGAAGAATACAGAAAAAGAGAAGTATATTTTTTTTCATTTTGTGTGTTTTCGCTTAATCAAATTTCACTGATAATAAACTTTCCCTTAACGTGACAAAAAGCATCTTTCGGGCGACTATCGGATAATTTGCACTTATCCAGATCGTCCGGTTATAGTCTCCGGTAAACAGCATCAATCGTTCGTATTGTAATTCTTTGATCCCGTCTTTACTTTTGACTGAAAAGCTTACCAGGTAAAGTACCGCATCTTTTTTGTCCCTTGTCTGAATATTTTCTTTAGTGATAAACTTTACATTTTGTGTTTCCAGGTATTCTTTTGACATATACTGAACCACAATAGGATAGGGTGTTCCTATAATTTCCTCTATAGAAATAGAAGCCCCTGCGCCATCATGCATGAAACCAAATTTGCCATCCTTAACGAATGCCTTGAAATATGCAGGCGGAACCATGCTGATATCACTGTTGGGTATAGTAACGTAAGCATTCAGAACGGAATCTTTTTGTGCCTGACTGAACCCCTGTGAAAATGAACCATAGGAGCAACAAAAACAGGCAACTGCCAAAATTGTTTTTAAAATGTTGCCGGTTATTTTATTCATGGGTAAAAGTAAAAATTGATAATTATCATAAAAACAGATAGTACAAATATAGACTAAAATTCACGAAATAAGAAAAAAAACTCCTTAAATATAAAATCAGAATTTATCATGTTCAACAATTCTTAAACGAAAAAAAATACAATAATGTTTGGTTTTATTAAATTATTTTTTGTGTAATAAATCAATATTTTACAATCTTTTCTTTATATATTCTCCCGTCCACCGAAACAGTAATAACATAAATTCCATTTGAAAAACCAGATAGATCAATTACCTGGCGCCCGGAATTCAATTCAAAGATATTAGAAAGAAGAAACTGTCCCTCAATGTTTGCAATACTCACGACAACGGGCTTGGGATTATTTTTTATATCAACATACAGGAGATTATTAACCGGGTTAGGAAAGATATTGATGTTTGTTTCTGATTCGGTTATGGAAATACCGGTGTTGTCTAACACTGTAATAGTAATATTATCGGTGGCGCTGCATCCCCAGCTATCCGTAACGGTAACCGTGTACATATGCGGGCCGATCTGTACGGTTAACCCGACAACTGTAATTGTCTGTGTTGTTTCTCCTGTTGACCAGTGATATGATGTAAAGCCACCGCCGGCATTCAGAACGACCGATTCGTTGTATAGCCAAATCGAATCGTCGGGGCCAAGATAAGCAGTGGGTAGTGCATGAACAAAAAGTTGTACACTATCCGACACTGTTGCCGGCGGACAAATGTTTTGTATGCGGCATCTGAACCAGGTTCCGCTATTGACCATGGACGCATTATCTATTTGGTAAGCTGCCGAAACGGCCGTTGGTCCCGGAGCATTTGACCATGCCGTATCTGATGGCGCTTTCTTTTCCCATTGGTAGGTTAGATTGCCTCCAGATGCGACAACGCTTATTGATGTGTCGGAGGCAACGCAAACATGCGTGGTGCTTGGTTGTGTGGTGATAACAGGGCTTGTATTCACCGAAAGCGTGACAATATTGGACGTATCAGGAGGCTGGCAATCTCCTGTAACAATGCAGCGGTATCTATTACCGCTCATTGTAGGTATTATTCCTATTATACTGTAAGTGCTGGCAGTTGATGCGCCGGGAGCATTGTGCCATGAGGCTCCGGCATCCGTACTTTCTTCCCATTGCATAGTAATATTCGTACCTGTTGCCGTAATACTGAACGAGACATCCTGTCCCTGGCAGGCACTCTGATTTGATGGCTGATTGGTGATTGCGGGAAGCGCTTTAACGGTCAGTAAAACATCAATGGTTACTGTATCAGGATCGCAATCTCCTGTGATCAGGCAATGGTATTTATATCCGTTTAAACTGAAAGGAGTATTCGTAATGGTATAGGTTGCCTGAGTGGCAGATGTTCCTGTGCAATTTGTCCAGGTACCTGCAGGGGGTTGTTGTTGCCATTGATACATGAGTGTGGAACCAACAGCATTAACTGTAAAATTTGTAGTTTCATTCTGGCAAATGTTGACATTAAGGGGTTGTGTGCTTATAGAGGTAGGAGGATAAACAAGCAAAGGAACACTATTTGAGATGATGTTCTGGGTGCATGAAGCAGAAATAATACAGCGGTAATAGTAATTGTTCTGACCGGATGAGACGCTATTTATGTAATAAACAGAGTCATTATTGTCATTTAGGGCGGAAAGCCATATAAGTCCTGCTGTTGAGCTGTATTGCCACAAATAGGTTACCGGGAAACTGGATTCAACAGAAACGCTAAACATGGCTGTGTCGCCGGCACAAATGTCCACAGGTGCTGATTGGACAACAAAATATGGTTTGATCAATTCGTAGGCTCCCATATCAATACGGTTAGCATAGATACGTGCATTTCCGTCCAGGTCTTTGGTGGGAAGTTTTAGTCCGGTGGTATCGGTATTTCCTCTGTTATAAAGATGAGAGCAAGGATCAAGAGCCCAATTTGAAGATAGTCCTGAATACGTAATTCCTGCACCGGCCGGAGGTGCCATGAATGCCGGAATGGTGTCAATATTATTCAGATATATCCCGTGAAACGTTGTAAATCCGTTTTTACCCATTGCTGTAGTATCTCCCTGTACATCGCAATAGTAGAAATCAGGAGTACTCAGCGTATCATTAAGATATACCTGGTTTCCGGATGTGGTGGCCGTATTGTCGTACAAAACAGTGTTTGTCAGGGTGGGGGTCGAACGTGATAAATACAAACCGCCACCGTTAGCATTCGCCAGGTTGTATGAAATAGTATTATTGGTGAGTTGCGGATTTGAACGGTATATTTTAATGCCGGCGCCATTTGTAGCGGTATTATTGATAATCAAGCAGTTGATGATTTTGGCATTTGATGAGTCACATAGTAATGCGGCGCCTTCAGGAGCATAATTATTAGAAAAAACAGAAGATTTGACATTGGGGATGGAAAGGTTGGAATAAATGCCGGCTCCGGCAGTGGCGATATTGTGATCAATAGTACATTTTGTTATTGATAAATTGGAATTTGTTTCGCAATAGAGTGCTGCACCATAATTGTTTGCCGTATTATTTCTAAAACCTGAATTAGAAACAGAAATGGAGGAGTTATATGCATATATGGCTCCACCATTCAAAGCTTCGTTATTTTTAAACAAGCAGTTACTGATTTTTATTTTTGAAAAATTAGTAACATTCAAAGCGCCTCCGTTTAGAGAGGTGTTTTTAGAATAATTAAAGCGGCAAAACGAGAATTTTGAGGTGTCGTTGCCTGCCGGGGTACTGTTAAAGATAATTCCCGCCCATCCGGTACTCGTGTTTTTAGATGTAAAAATAATGCTGTCAGTCGCATTGGCGTTGGCCACAATTCTTCCGTTGACTGTTATGGAGTAATGACCTTGCGATTCAACATATACTTTAGGATTTATCGTCAGGGTAACGCCATTATTTATGACAATATTACAGGTGAGTTTTACCGTATCGGCATTCCACAAGGTATTTTGAGTAATATTTCCGCAAACACTGGCTACCTGCTCGCGTTCATAGGCGCCTATATCGATCCGCCCCATACTGATACGCGGCTTTTTGGCAATATCTATTTTCAGGAGTTTAAGCCCTGTTGTATCGGGTGTTCCGGCATCTTTACACGGGGATGTGAATTTTATCAGGTAATTATGCAGTACCGTGTCTTCAAATTGAGGCGGTACTGCTAAATTGTTAAGATATTGACCTGTATAAGTCTGGGTACCTTGTATGCCAAAAGCGGCATATCCGCCCTGAATATTACAGTAATAAAAATTCGGGTCGCACAGGTCGGTCATCAGTGCAACCTGATTACCGATACCGGATGCTGTGTTGCTGTATAAAATGTCATTGTTAAAAGTAGGGCTTGAGTTGATGCATATCAAAGCGCCACCATGTGTAGCCTTGTTGAAAACAATGGTGTTGTTATTCAAAGCAGGGCTTGCGAGGTAACAACCCACACCGCCGCCCAACAATCCCATATTGTGCCTGATAAGGTTTCCGTGAGCTTTTGCTAAAGTGGTGTCGGCCAAAAATAATCCTCCCCCTCCGTTGCTCGCAAAATTGGAAATGAAAGCATTGTTGTCGATCGATGGCGCACCGGAACTGGTATATAATCCCCCGCCGCTTACACCTTTGTTGTTGGTAAATTCATTAAACCTTACCACGATGCTTGATTTCCGCACGTATATCCCTCCTCCGTTTGATTTGGCGGCATTATGATCAAAGATACAATTTACAATTTTTAGTTTTGAAAAATTATTAACATAAATGGCCCCGCCATTGGCATCATCGCCGGTTCCATTAGCTTTTCCGTAAGAAAAATGGCAATAAACAAGTTTGGATGTATCGGCACTTGTATTGTTCACAAACCTGATACCATACCAACCACCGCTGTTTGAAGTCATCGTGGAAAAACCGGTGGTGTCGTTGATGGTAAAACGGATTATATCATTTTCTAATCCGTTTGCAAGGAGGCGCCCATTGACATTGAATTTATAATGGCCCAGGAAAATTACTATAGTGCCGGAATTAATTGTAAGCGTAACGCCGCTGTTGACAGTGAAATCCCCGATAATTTTAACGGTATCTGTAGACCATGTTGTGGTAACAGTAAGCGGTCCGCTGGCATTCTGGGTGGAGGCATGTGATTGAGAACATAAGGTCAGAAAAAAACAGATCACAGCAAGGTTTAAAAAAGCTTTTCTTAATACAAGTTTCATAATAATTATAAAAATATTTTATCTGATAATAGTAATTGTTCCTTCGACCGTTTTACTTCCATTCCCTGCATCGAAAATATAATAGTAAACGCCATCGGGTATACCTTCGGCATTCCATGTATTCCGGTAATGGTCAGCCTCAAATACTTTGTTTCCCCAACGGTTAAAAATGGTGAGTTTGTTTTCGGGATATTTCTCGACCTTTTCGATTTTAAAAACATCATTGAACCCGTCATTATTGGGGGTAAATACGTTTTCATACTTAAGGACATCGTCAATAACTTCCACCTTATGAACCACCGTATCTTTACATCCATGGTCGGAAGTTACGATCATCGAAACATAATAAATATTTTCTCCTGTAAAGGAATGTGACGGCGATTCTAAATCTGAGGTATTGCCAGATCCGGATCCGGGATCATTAAAATCCCAATTCCATGAATACGCAAATGTAGACTGGTCATCGAAGAACACGGTCCATGTCGGGTATTCTGTTTTCTTTACGACACTTGGCGCCAGGGTGAATTCGGCAACCGGTTTCGGGTAAACATTGATGTAAGCCGGCCTGAACATGGTGCTGTCGCATCCGTAAATTGAAACCACGGTGCAAGAAACATCATAGGTGCCATAGTTTTGATAAATATGGGTTGGGTTTTTGATGGTATCGTGTGCAGTGCTGTCGAAATAATTCCACTCGTAGGTCTGACCCTGGTCAGGGCTTAATTCGCTGAAGTTTACAACTAAAGGCTCACAGCCTTCTGTAACATCGGCAATGAAATTTACCGGAGGCAAAGGATGCAGTTCTATCAGGGTAATAGTGTCTGATTTGGGACAATCCACGGAGTCAATAACATTCAGAATATACGTGCCGTGAGGCAGGTTGCTTGCTGTATCGCTGTTGCCTCCGAAAGGAACCCAGTCGTAAGTATAGCCCGGCGTGCCGCCCCAGACATTTGCCACGATCATTCCGGTACTGTCTCCGGCGCAGTTTATGTCTGTACCTGTCAGATTAATGAAAATTTCCGGGTTCACATAATATATGATTAGCTGTTCAGTAGAAGAGCAACCGTTGACATCGGTAACGGTAACCATATAGTTTCCGACACCGACCGTGATGCTGTCTGCCGTTGCGTTGGTCGTAACAGAATGACCTGTGTTCCAAACGTAGGAATACGGCGGTGTTCCGTTATGTGCAAAAACTGTGATTACGGCATCGGTGTCGCCAAAGCAGATTACATTAGGTCCTTCAATTTCGGTGTAGAAAGGATCGTTGGGATACATGATCAACTGACTCGTCATAACGGTATCAAACAAACCTATACCGCTGTTGTCGGGCAGAAATTCCCCCAATTCCCATGTGTCGTCGAACCAGTCAAATTCTATGTGGCCCAATGGGATGCTCAAATTGATCAAAGGACCTATGGTATAACTGAGATCGGGTTGTTGAGTAGCCGGAGCGCAGATCTCCGGGAAGCATACCAACTGCCAGCAGGTATCATTTCCTAAAGATTTTTCCGGACAGGGAACCGGCATGTTGATGCAATATTCAGGGATGCAGAAGTCTCCCATTATGGGGAATGACGGTAGGTTCAGCGTAAAAGTAAACGCTGTCAGTACAAAAGTGAATGTGAGACTATCAAAAGTATGGTTTCTGAAATCATTGTCCATCGAGAATCGTACATAAGCCGGCATACTGCTTGGCATGTCGCACGGAAGGTCTAAGTTCAGGTTGTGGTCGACCTGGAAAGTGATGCTGTTTGCATTTCCGGAGTTCACCACTGTTCCTAAACCCGGAATGGTTTCGGTATACGAATAATTATTAGGGAAAGTCAGATTTGCCCAAATAGTAGGGCAAAACGAGAAATTCTGCACCATGTAACTTGTTACCAAAAGATTCATCGTTAATAAACTATAATCGAGGGTGATGCCGGCCCCTATGTCTATCGTTCCGTTCAACATATCAAGGATGGAGTCGAGAGATGGGTCGAAAGCGCCAAGAAAGGTAAGAATATCCAGGTCAAACCACATGAATGCGCTGTCTCCTTTTGCATACAGGCATTTATCATTGGAGAGCATATAGTCGTTGGTTTCCACGTATGGCAATGTAATCACGCCGCTCAAGCCGATGCCGCCAAGATTGTTGAAGACCAGGGGGAGGATAGTGTCGTGCGCCATATAAAAACCTATGGCGGGATCATACCACGGATATGTGATAGAAGCCACCCCGTTACTGTCAGAAATATCGAAAAGCAATGTGGTGTCAAGGGGTACGCCAATATCAAAAACATTAAAATTAGTACAACTCCATACACAAACTTCGGCATCAACACTTATGTTAAAGCCAAAATAAAAGTCGAAAGAAATATGGCCTGAAGTGGGGAATTGAGTTTGCAGAAACCACCCCGTATCGACCTGATAATCTGAAGCAATGGTAATCGTTTGTCCCGGATTGAACGTCATGCTGTCGGGATAGGTAAGATTGATAATGGTCGGGTAATTTACATCGACCCATCCTGTGGTGAACCCGTCGATATTGAAGTTCGAACCCATTCTTAACCAATAGTCGATGGTAAGCAGCGCCCCAAAGTCGCCGCCCAGAATATTGGTAATAGAGCCAAAAGTATTGACGCCGGATTCATTTACATCGAAAAGGTTGATCGATGTGTCCATGGTAAACGCTGAGCCGTTAGGCCCCCACATGTCCTGGGCTTCGGTATGCCACCGTACATTATACGTCTGTGTTTCGGTTTGTGAAAAAAGGTAGCCAGGAAATAATAACAGAAATAAAACAATAGCAGAATATATTTTTTTCATGCAAAACGGTTTGATTAGTTGATAATAATTGATAACATGGACGTTTTCAGGGGTTCCTGAATAAGTTTTTTAATAATAACAGGATAATTTACGACGACGCAAATTGTTTTGGTTTCATTCCCTGTCAGTAAAACCAGGCGTTCAAAATCAACAGAGGAGGTGTTGTCTTTGTTTTTTAGCGAAACGGTAAGCGTATATAATACGCCATCCTGTCCTGAAGATGTCTTAATATCCTGTTTGCTGATGAGTTTTGCACCGTCTTTTTCCAGATTTTCCGAATTAAAATGGTCTGCAGAAAAGCTAAAAGGGGAATTTGGTATTTCTTCGATCATCAAAGTGGATGCGCTTCCCTTATGCAAAAAACCGTTTTGACCCTGAACTGCCTCAAAACCCTCGGGAACATCAAGTGTGATATTGTTGACCGTCACTTTGTAAAATTTGCTTTTTGTTTCACTTGTCTGGGCTGTGCCATTCAATGAAACGATAATCATTAGCAGCGTAAATATTTTAATTTTCATGTATTTGTTATTTCGTTATTTATATAGTGGTATTATCAGCAAACAAATTTATTAAAATAATCGGATAGGAATGCAGAAAAATCAAAAAAAAAAAATAATTTTACATTAAATTTCACATTTAAAAACTGATCTGATAATATTCAATCATTATGAAAGTAAAAATTATTGCCGCATTGCTTGTAATAGCGTGTATTTCAATTAAAAATAATTTTGTGTTTGCACAGGAGAAACCTGAAGATATTACAGCACATTTTTTTAAACTTTATGTGGAACAAAGTTCAGATACAGCCATTGGCTATATATTCGCAAACAATAAATGGATGAATAATTATAAGGCTTATATTGATAACCTGAAAATGCAGACCAAAGAATTTATTGCGAAGATCGGTCAGTATTACGGATATGAGCTTATTGAAAAGGTCGTGTATTCTGAAAACTACATGTTGTTTAACTATATGCTACGATACGACCGGCAGCCAATCAAGATCACGTTTATCCTTTACAAACCCAATCAGACCTGGCAGATACAAAATCTGAAGCTTGATGAAAAGCTTGAGGATGATATTGAACAGAAATCAGAAAAGTAGTGTCTGTACGAAAACTCTATTTTACTCATTTACTCATAATATTTTTTTTAAAAGTTTTTTTATGTTTTGAATATATCGGGGCTTGTAAATTAATTGGACTACAAATATTTAATTAACTAAATATAAGTGTTTTACGATGTTGAAATGGAATAAATGCAACCCCAGGTACAAAGTAGAAATAAACCGAATGTGTTAACACAATCGTTACCTGCAAGCGTAGAGTAATAAAAAGTGTGTTGATAAATCATAAAGCAATTGTATTTTTGCGTCTAAATTAAAATCTAATAAAGCAAATATAGTGATGTTCAAAAAACATATAGATAATCAATTCTCATCGTACAAAAAAGCGGTTGCTTATTATACGGAAAACTACCAAAAACTAGTAAAAATAGAACAATTTGTAACGGCAGAGATTCTTCATTTTATTGATTTGCAATTACCCGAAATTGAACGAGATTATAATGAAGCTTCGTATTTATATCCATTTTGGAAAAACTATACACCGTTAGACAGAGGACGTTCACCAGTTGGCGACCAATTTCCATGGATAGAAGTTGGGGAGCATGTTTTTGGAAACAAATTATCCAGATATTTTTCGAGTAATTTTGGAATAAAAGACTCGGGCTTACCATCAGGATCTGACAGTAGATGCATTATTTCTAGCGAACGAATTAAAAGGATACTAGGTATAACAGATTCCGTTTGGGTTTTTATTGACATAAAATCGGCAGGACCACGCGACGACTTTAACCATGCTGTAATGTCCCCATATCAAATATCGGGTTCCGGCATATGGAAGATAAAAGAGGGCGGAGTTATAAATGACCCAATTGTAGCAACAGGAAAGATTGCCAAACATGATTTTTTATGTTCTCTTTCTCCGGTATATATCTTAAGCGACAAAACTCTTGCGCCTTTAGTAACTTTTGTAATAAAGCCTGTCTATAAAATGATTTCAAACGAAGGAATAACTACAGGTCAACCTCTTGAAAAAATAAAAATAGCCTCAATTCCCAACGGCTTGCTTCTCACAAAAAACCCTAATTATCTTAACCTATACCCCGATTTATTCTTCCCCGGAAAAGATGATAAAACAAAAGATTTGAGAAAAATACGTGCTCGTGTCTCTTTCGACATTTTACAAAAGATTGCCCCATGGCGCATAAATGTAGTTAATTGCAATGATGTATGAGTACATTGAAAATAAATAAAGTATATTGTGGAGATTCTTGCGAACTGATGAAACGTATCGCACCTGACTCTTTGGCACTTTCATTTTGGTCTCCACCTTATTTTCTCGGAAAAGAATACGAAATTAGCGAATCATACGAGTCGTGGCAAGGTAAGTTGAAAACGGTAATATCTCTACATTATACAATACTAAAGCCTGGTGGATTTTTAGTTATAAATATTGCAGATATTCTCTCTTTTCAAAACGAAGAAATGCCACGAATTATGGGATTAAATCCTTCTAATAGAAAATGTGGCGTTACTAAAGAAATGGTACTTAAAGCAAAAAAGGAGAATCCTGGGTTTAATAGAAATCAATTAGCCGAACTTTTAAATTGTAGTGAGCAAACTATTGACAGACGTTTAAATGGCAACAATATTCGCGGAGGGCGCTATGCAACAGGCACACATGTCAAACTTGTTGGAGGAAATCTTGAGCAATATGCTTACGAAGCAGGACTATATTTATATGACGTGCGTATATGGAAAAAAGATCCTGCTTGGGCAAATAGTAAGTGGACAACAAACACATTAAAAGCTGTGAGCGAAACAGAATATTTATTTGTTTTTTGGAAACCGGGAGAGTATGTAGTAAACCGAGAACGTCTATCTGCAGAAGAGTGGAAAGAATGGGGGTATCGGCAAATATGGGAAATACCTAGTGTTCGCGCGAATGATGAACATCCGGCTATGTTTCCAATAAATCTAGCAAAACGTGTTATTCGCCTTTATTCTGACGAAGGTGACATTGTACTTGACCCATTTCTTGGGAGTGGCACAACTGCTGTGGCTGCTATCGAAACAAAAAGAAATTTTATTGGCATTGAGTTAATGAAAAAATATACAGAAATTGCAGAAAAAAAAATTAAAATAGCCCAATCTACACCAATAATTGATTTCCCAACAATCACTAAATTAGAAAAATCGGTAGTGAATGATGAACAATCAAAAGCGTTTCCTAAAATTCCTAATACAGAAAACCACAAAGAATCAGACCTCACGGATAATATTTTGCGAAAAAACATTTAGTCAACGATATAGAAAAAGAGGTAGAACAATTTAATCAATAACGCCAGCAGGTAACTGGCATATTTCCCCCACCCTTTTTTTGCGGGCGGACGTGGTACGGAACGGGCAGTGCTTTCTATTACCTTTTGTGCGGACAGAAAGGGCAGTGCTTTTAAACCCCGCAAAAAAAGGGCGTTGGAAATATGCTAAACGTTATTTCCGGTAAAATACAAACTGGATAATGATGATGAACACCATGGTATAAACCACGTTAAGAAGTGCGTGGTATAATGTCTGGAAAAAATCCGTGAACCTGAAAACTTCAAGGTAGAAGAGGCTAACATGGTGTATGGAAGTCAGAATCAAAGAATATGAAAAAAACCATTTGAATCCGAGATTTTTAATTCCCGGTTGTATCCCCGGCTCGTATTCCTGCCTCGACGAGATGGCGTTTTGAGCCCAGGGCCTGACAAAGGCGATGAGAACCGTTGCTGCCGTGTGTATTCCTCCCGTGTTTGAAAACACATCCATGGTTAAACCTAAGGCAAAACCAGCCAATAATAACAGCCAGCGCGGAGTTTCAAAAGGGAGTAACAGAACGAACAAAATATAGATGAAGGGCGTGATGTATGAAAAAACATGAATGTTATTGAACACCAAAACCTGAAATAATATCAGAATTATAAAACGAATAATATTCCGCAGGATCAAATTAATCATTCTGAGTTTTAGTTTTGAGTTCTTCCAGTTCGTCTTTCATCAGTGATTTTATCACGTATACGTATGAGATCTTGTTAAAATCGGTGGTGAGCCGTATCTTGATATTATAAAAATCATTTTCTTTGTCGGTATCGTACAGGTACACAGTTCCGATCATTATACCCCCCGGAAAGATCAGTGAATAGCCACTGGTAACAATAGTGTCGCCGGAAGAGATTTTAACATGAGTCGGTATGTCTTTAAGTGTTGCCAGACGGTAGTCTCCGCCTTCCCAGACCACAGTTCCCACATAGTTGCTTTTCTTGATCTTTGCTGAAATTTTCGATTTGGAATGTAATACGGAGGTAACCGTGCTGAAATTTGCAGAAACATCTTTGATAATGCCGGCAACTCCCTGCGGGGTGACCACGCCCATTTCCTTGCGTATACCCTGGTTGTACCCTTTGTTTAAGGTAATGTAATTATTGGGTTTATTAATGGTATTGGCAATGACTTTTGCTTCGGTATATTCGTATTGTTGCTGATAAAGGGTGTCGTTGATGACGTATGTTTTGTTATCCGTCTTTAAAAATGCACTTTGCCGGGAATTTTTAAGTTGGGCATTTTCTTCGGCCAGCATTTTATTGATCATTTTCAGTGAAAGGTAATCCGTGATGTTGCTATGCGTTTTGTAAATACCTCCGCTGATTGCGTTTGCTGAATTGATAAAAACTGACTGTTGGTAATAATTACTTTTAACGATAAAGAAAAATGCAAAAAATTCCAGTAAAATAAACAGGAAAAAATTAATGTGTTTCAAAAAAAACAGTAAGAGCGGGCGCATATAAAAGAATTACACTCAGGGTCGTTCCGGATAACTAAAAAAAAGCGAAATAACAAAAAATCTACTTAATAAGGAACGGAAATCTGTCAAAATTTTTCAGTGCGATAGCAGAACCCCGGGCAACGGCTTTCAGAGGGTCTTCAGCCACATGCACCGTCAGCTTGGTTTTCATGTGCAGTCTCTTGTCAAGTCCGCGGAGCAAAGCTCCTCCTCCTGCCAGATAGATACCTGTGCGGAAAATATCGGCCGAAAGTTCCGGAGGCGTCATATCAAGGGCATTAAGGACGGCAGTTTCGATCTTTGTAATGGATTTATCAAGTGCATGAGCTATTTCGGTATAGTTCACCATGATTTCCCTGGGGATACCGGTAAGCATATCGCGACCGTGTACTGCAAAATCAGGAGGCGGGTTGTCAATTTCGGGTAAAGCGGCTCCCACTTCAATCTTTACTTTTTCGGCAGTACGTTCTCCAACATTCATATTGTGCTGCTTGCGAAGGTATTCTTCGATATCCTGATTAAATTCATCTCCGGCAATCCTGATAGATTTATTATTTACGATTCCGCCAAGAGCAATAACAGCAATTTCGCTTGTTCCGCCGCCTATGTCGATGATCATGTTCCCGTTTGGTTCCAGCACATCAATGCCGATACCTATAGCCGCAGCCATTGGTTCGTGTATCAGCCTTACCTCTTTAGCGCCGGCCTGTTCAGCTGAATCACGTACGGCGCGCTCTTCCACTTCAGTAATACCCGAAGGTATGCTAATAACGGCTTTCAGTGATGGAGGAAACAGGGAGTGCTTGTTGTCCATCATTTTAATGAATTCCTTGATCATGATCTCTGCCGAATGGAAGTCGGCGATTACCCCATCACGCAACGGCCTTATGGTTCTGATGTTCTGATGGGTTTTGCCGTGCATCATCATGGCTCTTCTGCCCACCGCTTCGGTTTTGCCAGTAACAAGGTTTACTGCAATGATGGACGGCTCTTCAACAACAATTTTATCCTTGTAAATGATAATGGTGTTGGCGGTTCCTAGGTCAACAGCAATTTCTTTTGTAAATAATGACAATAATCCCATCTTAGGTTTTATTTATTAGTGTTTAAAATGTCTGAATCCTGTAAATACCATCGCAACATGGTGCTTGTTGCAATAGTCAATAGAGTCTTTATCTTTTACCGATCCTCCGGGCTGTATAACGGCTGTTATCCCTGCCTGAGAGGCAATTTCCACGCAATCTGCAAACGGGAAGAAAGCATCGGAAGCCATGACGGCTTTGTGAAGGTCCTTTCCGAACTCCTGTGCTTTACCGATAGCCTGGCGCAGCGCATCCACACGCGAAGTCTGGCCCGTTCCGTTACCTAACAACTGGCGGTTTTTTACCAGAACAATGGTGTTGGATTTGGTGTGTTTTACAATTTTATTGGCAAACAACAGGTCGTCAACCGCCGAGGCGTCCGGGGCGGTTTCTGTAACAACTTTCAGGTCAGCATTTGTTTCGGTCTTCAGGTCTTTGTCCTGCACGATAGCGCCATTCAGCAACGACTTGAACTGTTTTGCCGGAAAATCATATTTCTTTTGTTTCAGGATGATCCGGTTTTTTTTCTGGAAAAGTATTTCGAGGGCTTGGGGTTCATAATCAGGAGCGATCAGCACTTCAAAAAATAATGTGTTGATGGCTATCGCTGTTTCAATATCTATGCTGCGGTTGGTAACCAAAACTCCTCCAAATGCAGAAACAGTGTCACCGGCGAGGGCGTCTTTCCAGGCATCGGCGAGTTTTTCGCGGCTTGCGACACCGCAGGCATTGGTGTGTTTTAATATGGCAAATGTTGTCTCCTGAAAATCCGAGATCAGATTCACAGCAGCTTCAATGTCCACAAGGTTATTGTACGATATGTTTTTCCCGTGAAGTTGTTCGAATATTTCCTGCAGATCACCAAAGAAAACGCCCTGCTGATGTGGATTTTCCCCATAACGTAGCTCTGTCGACCGGCAGTAACTTTGCCTGAAAGCAGCAACACTGTTATCTGAATTGAAATAATTAAAAATAACTGTATCATAATGCGATGATACATTGAAAGCCTGAGCAGCAAAGTATTTGCGGTCTTCTATAGATGTGAAGCCGTTTTTTTCCTTGAGCAATTGAGCTAATTTGCCATAATGTTCGGCAGCCGGCACAATAAGCACATCGTTAAAGTTTTTAGCGGCAGCACGTATCAGACTAATACCGCCGATATCAATTTTTTCAATGATCTCGGCGTCTGTGGCTCCTGAGGCCAGGGTGGCTTCAAAAGGGTAGAGGTCAACAATGACCAGATCAATGGAGGGAATACTGAATTCTGCCGCTTGCTTAACATCCTCTGCGCTTCCTCGCTGGTAGAGTATGCCTCCGAGTACTTTCGGATGCAGGGTTTTTACCCGTCCGTCAAAAAGTGCAGGGTAGTCAGTAAGTGATTCTACGGAAACAACATCCGGGCAAATTTTTTTGATATAATCCAGAGTGCCTCCGGTTGAGTATATCTTAACTCCTAAAGTTTTCAGGCTGTCAACGATTTCGTCAAGACCTGTTTTGTGAAAAACTGATATTAAAGCGCTGTTAATCCTGATCATCTGCCCATGATTCTAAAAATTCATGCAAAGGTCGGTAATTTCTGTGAGAAAATTTATGATAAATGATTAATAATTATCGTTTTGTTTGTTTCGGTTTAAAAATCAATTAAGGTTCATGAATATTCATAGTGACTTTTTCAGTTCTGTACTAAACAATTTTGTACTTTTATGGCATTCATGACTGGTAATTTGATTTATAAAACTGTACTTTAAACGATTAAAAACAAACATAGTTACTGTTTTAACAAAAAAATAAATGATACTTTTTATAAGACTCCTGCGCGAGAGCTATTTGTTTGCTTTTCAGTCTATTATTGTAAATAAATTGCGTACTTTTTTGTCCTTATTGGGTATTACTATTGGCATTTTTGCGGTAATTACGGTTTTTACTATTGTTGACTCAATGGAGGTAACGATTCGCAAGAATATTGAATCGCTCGGAAATAATGTGTTATTCATCCAGAAATGGCCCTGGGATTTCAGTAATGACTATCCCTGGTGGAAATATTTCAACCGCCCCGAGGTCAGATATTCTGAAATGAACGAACTGATAAGACGCACGAATAGTGTTGAAGCGATAGCTTTCATGATCTCGACAAGCAAGACCATAAAATATCTCGACAGAAGTATTGATAATGTTTCTGTTATGGGCATTTCGCACGATTACGAAAAAGTATTTTCTGTAAAATTAAAAGACGGGCATTATTTTACTCCTATGGAATCAGCCGGCGGGCGAAATGTTGTAATACTAGGAAGCAATGTGGCCGACAATCTTTTTGGTAGTGCCAATGCTATCGGTAAAGATATAAAAATATTTGGCAGAAAAGCGGAGGTTGTGGGAGTTTTAGAGAAAGAGGGAGATGATATGTTCGGGGACAACCCTGATGACCAGGCCCTGATTCCAATAAATTATGCAAGAAATATCATTGATATCAGTAATGAATATTATAGTCCATTACTTGTTGCGAAAGCCAAACCAAATTACGCCAATGCGGAGGTCAAGGATGAACTCACGGGCGCAATGCGCTCCATCCGCAAACTAAAGCCTGGCAGCGAGGACAATTTTTCTATCAATGAAGCCGATATCCTTACCAAAGGCTTTGATGGTATTTTCAGCGTGATATCTATTGCGGGCTGGATCATCGGTGGTTTTTCGCTGCTGGTTGGCGGATTCGGCATTGCCAATATTATGTTTGTATCCGTCAGGGAACGTACAAATATCATCGGGATTCAAAAATCGCTGGGTGCAAAAAAATATTTCATCTTGTTCGAATTTTTATTCGAAGCCATCATGCTTTGTATTGTCGGAGGGCTGCTCGGGTTGCTGCTTGTGTATATCGGGACGCTTATCGTTTCGGCCGCATTTGATATGGACTTGTCGCTGACCCTTGGCAATATTATGCTTGGAGTAAGTGTTTCAGCCATTATCGGGCTGATTTCAGGATATATTCCGGCCTATATGGCATCGAAACTTGACCCCGTAGTTGCTATACGGGCAGGAAATTAATATTTTTAGTTTGGATTTTTCTAAGGCCTGCGACAGAAAATATATATTATTGGGTTTCAATAAGGCGGTTAATGATATGATTTAACTCATCTTCATGTTCTGTAACATAACGTTTTCCGGCTTCTACCAATTTCCGGATATTTTCAGCCGAAGAATTGTCCATAGCGGTTTTTGCCTCCCCGATGGCTGGTTCAAGCCTGAAATAATCTTTTTTGTCTACTTCATTATCTAAAGTTTTAAACATCTGTTTTAACTGATAGCTTACAGTTTCGGAGTTTCCTGACATGAGAATATCAATAATCGGCAAAAGCCAGCCAATGGCGCCCCATTTTTTGGCATCTTTGTATAAATATGATTTTCCCGTGGCTCCTGTTCCTATGGATACAATTATCATGTCTTTGGCAGAAGGTAAATCGGGTTTGCCAGGGTCATTAAGAATCTTGCTGAATGGCATTTTCCGTGCCTCGGCATAGGCACACAATGCTGGATTATTGGCAAAGACACCCCCGTCGACCAAAGAATACGGAGCCCCATAGATGGATTTTATGGATGCCGCTTCAAAATAGGTTGGGGCCGCTGAAGTGGCCCGGCATATATCTCTGACATAAAAATCATCAAGTTCACCTTTTTTACCGTTAACTGAATTAAAAAAAACAGCCGCACGCTTTGTTATCTCATAGGAAGTGATTAAACATGGTTTCAATAATTCACTGAGTTTTGTATCACCTAAATATTTTTTAAGATTTTTTTCAATATGGGCAACAGGAAATTTTTCATCTGTTACGCCACCGACGCTTCTCATTTTGTGCCAGAATCCAATATCAAATATTTCATGGCCTTTTTCTATGTAAAGATCGACGGCCTCTTTGGCTGTATATTTCGGACGGCCATCTTTTCCCGGCGTAAGATAAATGCTGGTTAAAATTCCTCCGGTACTTGTTCCGGCGATGAGGTCAAAATAGTCAGACAGGCGCTTATTGGCACCTTCTTTTTTGTTGATCTCTGATTCTATATACTGAAGTATGGTCCCCGGAAGTATACCTTTGATGCCGCCACCGTCTATTGAAAGTATCCTGATTTTTTTTGCCATAAAAAGTTGCTTAAAGGTTAGTAATCAGTTCCATTTGTTGAATTATAGCCCGGTAATTATATCATAATTTCAAATAAAACATTACAAAAATAAGAATTAAAAAAGCAAATAGCAATATGAAAAAATTGATTTTTATATCGCAGATTTATGAGAATCAAAGGCTGGCAATTAAAATTACCCACAAAGTAAAAATAAATTTGCAAAATCAGCCGCGGTGGACACCAGGCAAATTGCCTGCTGAAATAACTTTTATGCGAGCCTTTCTTCCAGGTGTTTTTTTGAAATATATTTTACCGGATACCATGCGGCGACAAATCCTATGATGCTTACGATCAAAAGCACATAAACAAAATCTAAAAATAATATCCGCACGGGATAGGCTTCCATCACAAAAGTTGAGCCGGAAGAAATTGTAATGATGCCGAATGTCTGCTGTACCCAGCAAACGATACCGCCCAGGAGCAGTCCGAGCAGTGCGCCGGATAAAGATATCATCATTCCTTCGGTGAAGAAAATATTACGGATGGTCTGATTGCCGGCGCCAAGGCTTTTCAGCACGGCAATATCTTTTCTTTTGTCGATGATGAGCATGCTCAACGATCCGATAACGTTGAATGTCGCAATCAGCAGGATAAAGGAGAGTATCATGAATACCGCCAGCTTTTCGGATTTCATGATCTTGAAAAGCAGTTCTTCCTGCTGGTATTTGTTTTTGACAGTGTATTTATCGCCAAGCAGTTCCTGTAGCTGTTTTTGAACTTTTGCATGATCGGCTGTTTTGTCAACTTTTAATTCCAGCGCACTGAGTTGTTTGTCGTATTCGAGCAGTTCGCGGGCAAAGCGCAACGGAACGATCATATATTTCTGATCGTATTCCTGCTGCACGGAAAAAATACCGGAAGGTTGAATCAGCATGCTATTGAATGCATCCACCGGATTGACGCTGCTTCCTTTAAAACGGCGAGGGACATAAACCGATAAGGGATTTTCAAAATCGTTGAGGTTCAGCCCGAGATTATAAGAAACACCCATTCCGACAATGGCAAAGTTCTGTTCGCCCTGCTCAAGGATGGCTTTCCCGTTCAATATCATCGAGTCGATCTGGCTGGTGTTGTAAAAGTCGCTGCTGACACCTTTAATGGTACAGATATATTGTTTGTCGAGGTACTTCACAAGGGCATTTTCTTCGATCACTTTGGTCATATGGCTTATGCCCCTGATGCTCAATATATTTTTTTGTGCAATGTCGTCTTCATTAAACGTCTTTCCTGCAACAGAGGTAACTTTCAGGTCGGGATTGAATGAGTTGAACATGGTGACGACCATGTTCTCAAAACCGTTAAAAACTGATAGAACGATGATCAGCGCAGCCGTGCCGATGGTAATGCCCCCGACTGAAATGGCCGAAATGATATTAATGATGTTATGCGATTTTTTCGCAAAGAGGTAGCGTTTTGCTATGTAAACAGGGATATTCAAACTAGTGTTTCAGCAGTTCGTCAATATGGTCGATATAGTCGAGTGAATCATCGTGGATGAATTCGAGTTCGGGAATGATGCGCAACTGATTTTTCAGGCTGTTGCCGAGGTTGCGCCTGATTTCCTTATGGTTTTCATTGATTGACGAGATAAGTTCTTCTTTATTTTTAATTCCGAATAAACTTAAATACACCCTTGCATAAGAAAGGTCTTTGGTGACTTTTACCGCGGTAACCGTGATCATGGCGTTGCCGGCAATTTTTTTTGCCTGAATCAGAAAAATGTCGGCAAGTTCTTTCTGTACCAGGCGCGAAACTTTATTGAGTCTTATACTGTCCATGAATGCAAAGATAAGAATTATTTTATGATTTGGTTAATTTGAGGTGGTGGTTAATGGTATGGTTTTCATAGAAATTTTTTTATAACGTTTTTGGTTTGATTTTTGATAAAAAGCTCCGGAATTTTTTTCAAAAAACTCTGAAAAAGTAGTTTAAGGATCTTGAAAAGAAATAAAAAAAAATTGTAAATTTGTATAAACAAAATTATAATCAAGGTATGATGCAACCACCTGTAAAGGAGCAGAAACAAAAACTATAATTTATGAAAAGGTTTATTTTAATTTTAATCGGAATTGTTTTTTTTAGCACATTGCAGGCTCAGGACGTTATTTTCAAAAAGAATGGCGATGAGATAAGTGCTAAAATAGAAGAAGTCGGTATAACCGAAGTAAAATATAAAAAATTCGACAATCAGGATGGTCCTTGGTATACGATCCAGAAATCGGAAGTTTTTATGATCAAGTATGCAAACGGCACGAAAGAGGTTTTTTCGGCGGACGCCACTGTAACTACGGGTGAAAATGTTACTCCTGTGCAATCTGCCAGCCAGGAGCCGGCGACTGTGATTATTTACCGGAAAAATTCGCCCTCAGGATTAACTGTGTTTTATGATGTTTATGCTGATACCAAATACATCACAAAAGTTGCAAATAATACCTATTTTGTGACAAAAGTCGATCCCGGGCTGGTTACTTTCAATGCCATGACAGAACCCCCCAAAGTGACGGCATCCATGAACCTTGAAGCAGGTAAAACATATTATCTGAAATGCGGGGTCAGCACAGGTATGTGGGTTGGAAGGCCTTCACTTGAGTTTGTTTCGGAAAATACGGGTATTTCTGAAACAGCAAAAATGAAGAAATAGGTTTATAATAAATTAATTCCACGATATAAAAAGAGGGTGTCTCAAAACATCCTAAAAATGATTTTCACCGACTTCTTACCCCTTCCCTAAAGGGTGGAAGTCGCTGAAAATCAGCACGACCCTTAGGGACAGGGTAATGATGATTTTCAGCAAAGGCTATTTTTGAGACTGCCACTTTTTATTTTTGAAGTTCATTGTTTTTCCACTTTCCGCAGACTTTTTTGCCCGAAGTGTAGGTATAACAGCCTTCGCCATTAAATTTGTTTTCACCAAACATGCCTTCGTATATTGAACCATCAGGAAAAACAAGCAATCCCTCGCCATCTTTCATGTTGTTTTTTAAATGACCCGTGTATTTTTTCCCGTTTTCACAGGTAAAAACTCCCTGTCCGTTCATCTTGCTGTTTTTCCAGTCCCCGGTGTAAACGCAGCCTTTGTATTCGCCGTCGGCATAATTAAAAGTGCCCTTACCGCTGCATTTGTTGTCTGACCATTCTCCGGTATAAACATCGCCATTTTTATAGGTGTATGTGCCGGTTCCGTTCAATTTGTTTTTTTCAAATTGTCCTTCATATTTATCGCCGTTGGCATAATAAAAAATTCCTGTACCGCTCATCAGATTATTTTTCCATTCGCCGGTGTATTTACATCCTTCCCATGTACCCGTAGCAAAAGTAAATGTTCCGGTTCCGTTGAGCATATAATTTTTAAATTCGCCTTCATACCTGTTCCCGTTAGCATAGGCATAGGTTCCTGTGCCATCTTTGCAGTTTCCTTCGATGCAGCCTGTTTTCTGGGCAAAGGAAGATAACATGATCAGGGAGCAGGTTATCCCAAGAATATTTTTTTTATTCAGCATAATGATTAGTCGTTAAATGAAAAAGTCATCTGTTTTTAGTGCAGATGACCTTTTCAAATTTATTATTTTATTGTTGTCCGGGTTCGCCCTCACCACCAGATCCGGGTTGCGCCATCGGGACGTATTTCATGAGCATTTCGCGGTATCTTTTCCCTTCTTGTTTCTGCCCGTACTTATCCGAATACGACATCAGGGCCTGAAGAACCTGTAGCCCCTGCTGGACATCTTCACCGAAAAATCCCGCAGATTGCTCAACGCCATTGAGTGAGAACGCCACATTCTTGTCGAAGGTTTTAGGATCTACACTTTGATAGTATGTAAGATTCTGATCATAAATATCACCGACAATGCTGAATATTTCTTTTCCTTTTGCGCTGTCGCCGGCATTAAAATATAATTCGCCATAACCTATCATATAGAGATCATAAGGAGCAACCCTGTCAGGAATTAGTTCAACCCCTTTGTTAAGGACTTTTAAGGCTTTATCTTTTTTGCCTTCAGCGATCATTCCCTGTGCGATACGTGCAAAATTATTTCGCAAATACAACGACATTCCATAACTTTCTTTGTCAACATACACCTTAGGATCATTGAGGTTTCCGTAAGCAAATTTGTTCATGAAGCAATTATATGACTCATCCGTAAGCACGCCACCTCTTCTGGAATCGCCTTTTACTGGTAAAAACCTGTAAACGCAGCCTTCCAGAAAACAGTAATCACTTATATTAATAAAATCATCGACACTCGAAGGGCTTGCAAAATAAATGGGCCGTTCCCAATTGTTGGTGGCTATCAGGTCAAGCAGCATCAGGTCGTTTTTGTACAAAGTGTTTTTTTTAACTTTCCAGGTTATTGCCTTTACCACCTGATCGGCCAGATAACGCGGCACGGTGCCGTTATTACATACCTTTGCCGAGTCAACACGAAGTGATAAGTTTTTAGTAGGCATGAATGATACCTTGCGTTTATCCTGTAACTGGACCTTGCTGTCTTCTTTATCACTGTTAATGAAATTGATCATCTTCTTCAGATCCCACACGTTGTTGGGGTCTTTTTCATAATAAGGGACAAAGTCGTTGGTACCGGCAGTATATTTATCTGTAGGTATGGTAAATGGCAAGGGTTCGGATTCGTAAATTTTATTGAACAACTGATGTATGTACCAATCACCTGAGGCCAGTGTAAAGTTGACTACACGAACGTCGGTTCTGAAACCTTCAACTTCCTGGACGTACCATAAGGGGAATGTGTCGTTGTCGCCGTTGGTAATCAGAATTGCGTTCGGTGCACACGAAGCAAGGTAGTTTTTGGCATAGTCGCGGCAGGCATATTTATCCGAACGGTTGTGGTCATCCCAGTTTTGAGTAGCCATGATCGCCGGTACAAGCAGGAGGCATGCCACTGTTGCAATAATTACACTTACCATCTGCGGGATTTTCTTTGACAGGAAATGATAAAGGGCAACAACTCCGAGTCCTATCCATATTGCGAAAGCATAAAATGAACCGGCATAAGCATAATCACGTTCACGAGGCTGATATGGTGTGGGATTCAGGTAAATAATAATCGCAAAGCCTGTAAGCAGGAAAAGCAAGGTAACAACAAAGGCATCTTTTTTGCTTTTCCAGAAATGAAAGATCAGGCCGGCAAGACCAAGCAATAAGGGCAGAAAATAATAGGTGTTCCTGCCTTTGTTCGACAGCATTTTCTCTGTCAGTTGATCCTGGTTTCCCAGACGTGCAGCATCTATGAACTTAATACCGCTGATCCAGTTGCCGTTAGTAACGTCCCTGTTTCCGGCTTCGTCGATTCCAAAACCCTGGATGTCGTTCTGCCTTCCGACAAAATTCCACATGAAGTAGCGCAGATACTGATTTCCGATCTGGTTTCTGAAAAAGAATGTAAGATTTTCGCCAAAAGTCGGTTTGCCCTTTCCCTTGGTTCCAGTCCATGCTTTATAGGCCTTGATATGTCTTTCCTGCTCGCTCCACATGCGCGGAAACAGGCCGCAGCCGTTAGGATCATATTTGTACGAAATCTTCCGGGTTGTCGGGATATATTTATCTTTTCCTTTAATATAATTGTAAGCGCCTTCTTTAGAGTCGATTACTTTTGTATTAAAAAACTGACCGTATAATACAGGCCAGTCGCCGTATTGGTCGCGGTTAAGATAAGTAAGCAATGTCAGCGCGTCTTTTGGCGCATTTTCATTAATAGGCGGGTTGGCGTTGGCGCGGACGACCAGCATTAAAAATGAGGAATAACCAATAATGATAAAAGTAAAACTCAAGATAACAGTATTCAGTATTGTCTTACCGCGTTTTTTCGAATAGATCAACCCGAAAGTAATCAATCCGATTAATAATACGAAATAAATAATCGTTCCTGAATTAAAAGGCATGCCTGCCGTGTTGACAAAGAACAACTCAAAATATCCTGCCAGTTTCACTGTCCAAGGAATAATGCCTGATTGCACAACCCCGAGGATAATTACCGAGAGGATCAGCGCCAGAACGAAATTTTTCTTAGATTGTTTGCCTTTTCTGAAATAATAAAGCATGGTCATGGCCGGAATGCAAAGCAGGTTCAGCAAGTGAACCCCGATAGATAATCCCATCATAAAAGCAATAAAGACAATCCATCGGTTGGCATATTTTTCGTCGGCGGCTACCTCCCATTTTAATATGGCCCAAAAAACCAGGGCGGTAAAAAATGCAGAAGTAGCGTAAACTTCACCCTCCACAGCAGAAAACCAGAAAGAGTCGGTGAAAGTATAAGCTAAAGCGCCTACAAGGCCGGCCCCCAGAACGATGAATATCTGTGGCGTGGTAAGGTCGTAACTGTTGCTTTTTACAAATAATTTTTTGGCGATAGCTGTGATAGACCAGAAAAGAAATAAAATGGCGAACCCGCTCAATATGGCCGACATGCTGTTCACCATCATCGCTACTTTAGTTACATCATTACCTGCGAATAAGGTGAAAAACCTTCCCATCAGCTGAAATAATGGCGCTCCCGGGGGATGGCCTACCTCAAGTTTAAAAGCTGTTGAAATATATTCTCCGCAGTCCCACCAACTGGCTGTAGGCTCCATTGTAAGCAGATAGACCGAAGAGGCAACGATAAATACCATCCAGCCAAGGATGTTATTTAATATTTTGAAATTTTTCAGAATATTCATAGTTTTAATATTTGTTTTACAATTAATCGACGAAATTAGTAATTTGACTTTATATAACCGTGCTTTTTAAAAAAAAATTACTTTTACACGGATAAAATTTTTTTATGATTACCGTCTTTCGGCTCAAAGAGTTCTTCCGGTATAAGATTCAAGCGAAGTCTGAATTTAAGATACACTCACCCTTTGCCTACGATTTCTATACTAAGGTGATTCGTTCAAAGCAAAAGTTTCCGGAAGAACTTATTGTTGTCGAAAAGATCAGGAAAAATGCTTGCCGGTCATCAGCATATATTGTTGTCAGCGATTTTGGTACGGGAAAACTGACCAAGCCTGCAGAACGAAAAATATCGGATATCATACGGCATTATACCAATTCAAAAAAGGATGCTTATTTACTTTACCGTATCGTTCAATATGTAAAACCATATCAAATCCTTGAATTAGGAACCTCTTTGGGAATAAGCGCTATGTACATGTCGCTGGCGGATACTCATATTCCTGTAACTACCATTGAGGCCTGCCCGCAAACTGCGGCAGCAGCCCGTTCCCATTTTGAAAAACTTTCATTGGATATAGATATAGTTATTGGAAATTTTGATGAGGTGTTAATGCCAACTCTGAACAAAACAAAAGGTGCCGGGCTTATTTTCTTTGATGGCAACCATACCAAAGAAGCTACCTTGCGCTATTTTTTTGAATGTTTAAAATTTGCTGATGAGAGGTCGGTTTTTGTTTTCGATGATATTTACTGGTCACCGGGGATGAAAGAAGCCTGGAATGAAATATGGAATCATCCGGAAGTCAGGACCAGTATTGATCTGCATCGTCTGGGTATCGTGTTTTTTGATAAAAAAATAGCCAAACAGCATTTTGTTTTAAAGTATTAAATTACCTTTGTTTAAGAATCCTGTTATATGAAACAAGAGATCATCAGCCTGAACGGCATTTCCAAACATTATAAGGTCGGAACCCATATTGTAAAAGCCCTTCAGGATATTTCCATCACTATTTACAAAAACGAATATGTGGCGCTGATGGGACCTTCCGGCTCTGGAAAATCTACGCTGATGAACATATTAGGATGCCTTGATACGGCTACAAAAGGTCAATATATCCTTAACAGCAAAGATGTTAGTAAGCTGGAGGATAACGAACTTGCCGAGATCCGCAACAAAGAAATAGGATTTGTGTTTCAGACGTTCAACCTGTTGCCCCGGTCGACCGCCCTTGATAATGTTACATTGCCACTGGTATATGCGGGGTTTAGCAAGCAAAAAAGAATAAAACTTGCTGAAGAAGTCCTGGCGCAGGTCCAGCTTGGCGACCGTATCACTCATAAGCCCAACGAACTTTCGGGAGGGCAGCGCCAGCGCGTGGCTATCGCCCGGGCACTGGTCAATAAGCCTTCCATCATTCTTGCAGACGAACCCACCGGAAATCTGGACTCGAAGACGTCGATAGAAATTATGGGCTTACTCGAAGAGATATACGAAAAAGGAAATACCATCATTCTGGTTACACACGAAGAAGATATTGCCCGGCATGCACACCGCATCATAAGGCTTAAAGACGGATTTATCGACACCGACCAGCCCAATGAAAACATCCGCAAAGTTGAGTTTTATCAAAAAGATAATATTGCAGAGAAAGAAGAATGAAACAGCGCAAAAGAAAGATTTATACCAAAACAGGAGATTCAGGACAGACCTCGCTTATAGGAGGCCTACGTGTTGAAAAATCGGACCTGCGGCTGGAAGCTTATGGTGCCCTTGATGAATTGAATTCTTTTGTTGGCCTGGTTCGTGATTTTTCGATTGAACCTGAAACAAAAAAAACATTGTTTGTTATTCAGACAAAGATTTTTAGTATCGGATCAATACTTGCTGCAGGCACGTCCGACATATTAAATTCTTTACCCGGAATTATTGAAAAAGATGTGAAAAAGCTGGAACAGGAGATCGACCGGATGAACGAACATTTGCCTGTTCAGGAGCATTTCATTTTGCCGGGAGGATATCCTATAGTTTCCTATTGCCATGTGGCACGCACCATATGCCGGCGCGCTGAACGTACCATGTCCCGGTTGGAGTTGAGCGAAGCCAAACAACTGATGGCGCTGAAATATATCAACCGGCTGTCCGATTATTTTTTTGTGTTGGCACGTTTTATTGCCGCCGAACTTGGTATTGAAGAAAACTTTTGGATTCCGGAAAAATAATTTTTTTTATTTTACTCAATATTTTTTGATGGCCTGCGTTATGCAACAAACATTGGTCTTTCGCGAATATTGGGTGTGGATAAAAGTGATCTTATCAGCGAATAATAAAATATTTACAAATTTTGCTTGACTTTTATTGAATAATTAATATATTTTTGCAAAAAATTTAAAACCAGGAAATATGTATTGGACTTTAGAGTTAGCATCAAAATTAGAAGATGCACCCTGGCCGGCGACTAAGGATGAGTTAATTGATTATGCGTTGCGGACAGGATTACCTCCTGAAGTTATAGAAAATCTCAGGGAAATTGAAGATGAAGGCGAAATCTATGAGACTATTGAGGATATCTGGCCTGATTATCCCACCAAAGAAGATTTTTTCTTTCATGAGGATGAATACTGATATTTATGGAACTTAACCCAATAAAAAAGCTGCCGGAAGGCGGCTTTTTTTATACCCACAAGTCATAGTACGACTGAAAAATCAAAGTTTAGTCGCTATTTTTATTTTCAAGTCGTGCTACGACTTGTCCATTAGGTTTTTGTTGCGATATCAGAAACTCAAACTGTTCGATGGTCAGGGAATCTTTAAGTGATATGTTGCCGATCGATTCACGGCACAAAGTTGTCATATGCGCCCCGGCCCCTAGCGATTCTCCGAAATCACGGACAAGAGACCGGATATAGGTACCTTTACTGCAATCAACTCTGAATTCAACTAAAGGCAATTGAATATTAGTGATCTCAAAACTCTTAATGTTGATTTTTTTTGGCGCCAAAACACATTTCTCTTTGTTTCGGGCCATATCATAAGCCCTTTTACCATTCACCCTTATTGCGGAATAGATGGGCGGAACCTGTTCCTGAAGCCCGATAAATTTTTTTGCGTTTTGTAAAACGTCATCTTCTGTGATGTCGGAAATGTCAAATGTCTGGTTGATCTCTGTTTCTAAATCATAAGAAGGTGTGGTGGCGCCAAGTATCATACTGCCCGAATAGACTTTGTCGAGGTTCAGGAACTCCTCAATTCTTTTTGTTGCTTTTCCGGTGCATATTATAAGAAGGCCTGTTGCAAGCGGATCCAGGGTTCCGCTATGTCCAACCTTGATTTTTTTTATACCAAGAATATGTTTTAATACGAATCTTATTTTGCCAACCACATCAAAAGAAGTCCATTTGTATGGCTTGTCAATAAAGAGGATTTCTCCTTCAGGGAAGTTAAAAAACGTGCTCATGCTATTTTCAGGTCGATGCCGGCAATCAGTAATATGATAAGCAGCAATCCCAGTACAATTCTGTAATATCCAAATAATTTAAATCCGTGTTTTGTCAGAAAAGTAATTAAGAATTTTATGGCAGCCATAGCTACCAGAAACGCTACAAGGTTTCCAAGCAATAAAAGGGAGATGTTTTGTGTGTTGACACTTTGGTCGGCATTAAAAAAGAGATCCTTGTAATTCGAAAGCAGCTTATAACCTGTAGCGGCGAGCATGGTTGGTACGGCGAGAAAAAAGGAAAATTCGGCGGCGTTTTTGCGTGTAAGCTTTTGCGACATACCCCCGATGATGGTGGCAGCCGATCGCGAAATACCCGGAATCATGGCAATACACTGAAACAAACCGATCTTAATTGCGGTCGGATAGGTAATATTTTGATCTTCCTTAGGTTTGTTGAACCATTTATCTACAAATAATAAAACAATACCACCCAAAAAAAGCGAAATGGCAACTACTAAAACATTTTCGAGAAGCGAATCGATAAAATCGCCGAAAATAAAACCGATCACCGCGGCGGGTATGAAGGCAATAAAGAGTTTGTAATAAAATTTCAGGCTCTGGAAAAAACGTTTCCAATATAAAATCAATACCGACAGTATCGCGCCAAACTGTATGTTGATGATAAAAGCCTTTGTGAATTCGGAACTCTCAACTCCAAGGAGTTTTTCGGTGATAATCATGTGCCCGGTAGAAGAGATGGGCAAAAACTCAGTAATACCTTCTACGATAGCAATGATGATGGCTTCAAGATAGGTCATGCACCCGCTTTTTCTTTAGGTTTGATCATGATGGCGAAAACTTCAACAACAAAACCCAACAAGATCAAAAGGGGAGCTATGGTCAGCCTTTGTGTGTTAAAAATATCCGGATTGAATACCTTGGGGTCTGTGGAACCACCGCCGGACATAACAACCAGGCCAACAGCAATTAATACAATCCCTAAGAGCATCAGCAAATAATTTTTTTTGTCAAACAGGAATCCTTTGTTTTTATTTTCGGCCTGCTTAAATTTAACAGATGCTTTTACAGTTTCTACTTTGGGAATAATCACCGGTTCTGTTTTTGTCGTTTCCACCGCTTCGGGCTTCCTTGCTATGTTTGGTTTTCTTTTTTGTGCCATTTTATTTGTGATTAAAATGTAATATACTATTTAAGGATCTGATATTTTTCTTATGAATTTTATTGCAGATACAGATGGTCAATGTTTAATTTCAGATATTTTCTGACGGCTACAAATGTCGAGATCAGCGAAATGAAAAAGCCTATCAGGATAACAAAAGCAAACAACACCAGAAAAAGATCGAGGCTTTGCAGGCTGATAATTTCCGGTATTTCTCTTCGTGCGATGTAAATAACCACGATCAGCAGGCCGATAGCGATGAAGGAAGATATCAGCCCGTGAATAATGCTTACACTCAGAAATGGTCTCCGGATAAATCCTTCCGTTGCACCAACAAGCTGCATGGTCTTTATCAAAAAACGCTTGGAATACACGGCCAGCCTGATCGTATTATTAATTAATGTAATTGCGATCAGCAGCAGCAGTAAGCTAAAAACCAATAACACGGCAGAGATCTTTTTCACATTATCATTTATAGATTGTACCAGGGATTTTTGATAGGAAATTTCTTTGACGATGGGATTCTTTTTTAGCATTGTTTCTATCTGGGTGAAATAAAAGTCATCGGCATAAGCGGCTTTCAGATGGACTTCTATGGAGGTGTGTAATGGATTGTATCCGATGAAACTCACGAAATCATCACCCAGTTCTTTCTGGAAGGTTTCGGCGGCTTTTTCTTCGCTGATGTATTCGGTAGAACGCACGTATTCCATGGCATCCAGTTCTTTCTGCAATTGAAGCATCTCGGCTTCTTTCACGTTTTTGTTCATATAAACGGTCATGCCGATGTTTTCTTTTACATACTCCGAAAGTTTTTTGGTATGCAGCACCAGCAGCCCGGCCAGCCCAATGGCAAATAACACCAGCGAGATGCTGACAATCGTGGTGATCCTCGAACTGTTAAGCCTTCGCCGTGTGAACCTTTCTTCCTTTTGAGCCATACAATTTATTTGGGTGCTAAATTAGTAAAATTAATAATATGGTATAATGGGGTTGAAAAATAGAATTCTTTATCGGAACAATAAACAATGAAAACCACCATCCTCATATTATTTTTGGCATTACAAAAATATAATAAACTATATTTGTTTTTTTATGTGAGCATGAAAGGTTGTATTTTATTCAGATTGTTTCAAAAGAAAAAAACTATTCTCACAGTATTTCTTTTTGTAAGTTTTGTTTCATATAACTCGGCTCAAAGTTATAGCTATAAACACTACACTATTTTTGATGGCCTTGTTCAAAATCAAGTATCTTCTTTGTATCAAGATCGTTTAGGTTTTTTATGGATTGGCACAAAGGGAGGGGTAAGCCGCTTTGATGGTATCACTTTTAAAAATTACACAATTAATGGCGGTCTTACCAAAGGCATGGTAATTGGATTTGGCGAAGACTCTGAGAATAATCTTTTTTGCTTCACAAATTACGGTTATTCTGTATTTAAGAATGGGAATTTTTTTCCTGTTAAATTATTTGATGATTCTTTTATTAATCGCTTTTACGGACCTATAGATTATTCTAATAAATCCTGTTTTTATTTGATTAGTTCAAAGAATATTTTTATCTGTAACAATAAGGGGTGGAGAGTACTTTATACGGATAGAAATGATTTAAAATTGACCGGATATTATCAAAATAAAGCAACCAAGAAAGAATACATTTTAACTGAAAACGGCATTTATAAATTTAAAGACGGATTTTTGAAAAACAAATTATGCAATCTTCAAGCTAACCAGATAAAGCATATTGGAAACAATGGCTATTTTATTAGTTGTGGATTGATAAACAATAAACCTAATGGAACAACGATTTATAAAATAAAAAACGATAGTTTACTGATACAATGGCATGGCAGTAATTTATTTTTTCATGATGAATTCTGTTGCTTTGATGAGAATAAAATTCTTTTTGCCTGTACTGACAATAAATGGTGCATTGTCGATTCTCTTGGACGTATAATAATAAGTGATGAATACAATGATTTTGTCTGTATTTCGGCTGTATATCAGGATCGTGAAGGGAATGTCTGGATTGGCACAGAGCAGGGGCTTTTCAGATTACAATCATTTGCCTTTAGAAATTACACTGAAGATACAGGCCTTGAGAAATATATTTGGTCAATTGCTGAAACACCTGATGGCGCTATTTGGTTTGCTTCGTTTAATGGCGGAATTACAAAAATAAAAAATGAGCAAATAGAAAAAGTCGCGGGAATTGAAAAAGTCTTACCCGAAAATAACAAATTATATATGGGAGGTATGTGTGATTCAAAGGGGAATCTGCTTTTACCAACTGATAACTCAAATGTGATATCCTGTTTGCCAAATTTGCATAGATTTTTTAAAAAAAATGATATTGAATGGGGATCGATTTTTTTCTGTATATATGAAGATACTTTACGGAATTTACTAATGTTTGGATCAACAAAAGGACTTTATATTTATCATTATTCTACAGGAGAAGTTGAACATTTTGGTACTGAAGAGAAAACAATTGTTACTATTGAAAATGACAAGTATAACAGATTATGGATTTGCAGCAGAATAAAGGTTTTACTTTTTGATGGAAAAAAGTTTATTAAATTCGGAGATAAAGAAATTGTCCCCGGTGAAGGAATCAATTCTTGTAAGAGGGATAATTATGGTAATATGTGGTTAGGTAAAGAAGACGGCTTATATTTATATAAGTATGACACCATGTATAAAATTTTTGACGAGCCGTTTTTTTTCACCAGTTTATATAAGAAAAAATATTTAACCGCTGGAACAATAAAAGGATTTTATTTTATTGACCTTTTAAAATTCTATTCCGGTTCTGCTGGATGTTTCAGGTTTTATGATCGATATAATGGTTTTTGTGGAAAAGAATGCGGGCAAAATGGATCCTGCATTGATTCTAAAGGCAATATTTGGATTCCAACATCCGACAGAGTGGTGAAATTTATGCCCGATCTTATTAAGGACAATAAGAAAAGCCCTGAAACTTATATTTACTCTTTTCAGGTAGCAGGCAATGATTTAAAATGGTATCAGTTATTAAATGAATATAACTTTGCGGATACAATGATTTGTCTAAATTACGATCAAAATAATATTCGGTTTGAGTATCATGGCATTTCATTTAGCTGTCCTGAAAAAGTCAACTATAAAATTCGACTCCTGGGTTATGATGAGAAATGGAGCGATGTTACCAGCAGTAAAATAGCAACTTTTACGAATCTGGATCCGGGCAATTATGCTCTTGAAGTGGTAGCCTGCAACTCTGATGGATATTGGACAAAAGATCCCGTTCGGTTAACTTTTAAAATTATGCCTGCTTTTTGGCAAACATGGTGGTTTTATGTGGTAATTGTTGTAATAATTATTATCCTGATATTATTAATCTTTAAGTCGCAAATCAGCCGGATAAAGACACATGCACGAGAGAAACAGGAAACAGTACAACTTAAACTGGAGTTATTACAGCGACAATTAAACCCACATTTTATTGATAATTGTCTGAACTCAGTAAATAATCTTGTTGCGACCAATGATGAAGTAAAAATAAATAATTATTTATCGGATTTGTCAAGATTAATGCGCTTATCACTGAACAACTCAAATATGGAGTATATCCCCTTGAAGGATGAAGTGGAAACAATTCAGAAATATCTGAAATTAGAACATACCAATAATTCAGACAGGTTTGATTACAGTATAATAGTTTATGATGACCTTAATTTGTCTGAAAATGAAATAATCCCGTCATTGATTCAACCTTTTGTTGAAAACTGTATCAAACACGCATTTCCAAATAATTACAATAAAAAAGGATTAATAAAAATTGAATTCAAACACGGTGGTAGTAAAAAAATAATATGTACTATCTCTGATAATGGTATCGGTAAAAACAATTCCATCAGAAATAAAACGGATTTTCAGAAACAAAGAAAATCAAAAGGCGAATTTTTGGTGCTGGAAAGATTATCTTTATTTAATGCAGTGAATAAAGCTGATTTTAAAATTGAAATAAACGATATTTGCATCCCATCTGGGGTAACAGGCACAATAGTGAAAATTGAAATACCAATTAAAACAATAGCATACTAATATGATACGCGCAATAATAGTCGATGATGAGCAATCTAACAGGGATGTTCTCATAAAATACCTGTCAAAATACTGTAAAAATGTAACTGTAGAATCAACAGCCTCTGGTGTGGAAGAAGGCACGGAATTAATAGCAAAATCGCGTCCCGACCTTGTTTTTCTTGATGTTGAAATGAAAGACGGAACCGGCTTCGACCTCCTTAATAAAATCGGGGTGATCGATTTCAGGATAATTTTTATTACTGCTTTTGAGAAATATGCAGTCCGGGCTTTTAAATACAGTGCCAGCGACTACCTCCTTAAACCGGTGAATATTGGCGAACTGATAATCGCCGTTGAAAAAGTAAATGATGAAATAAAATTAAAATCGGAAACTAATAACCTTGCAATTCTTATGGATATTATCAATCACCAGGAAAAAGAGGTTGACACTATTGTAATAACAGATTCAAAGGGTTTTAAAATATTGCAGTTAAAAAGTATAGTAAAAATTCAAGCCGACGGCCCTTGCACCCATTTTTTTCTTATTGATAATGGCATGGTAACAAGTTCTAAAAACCTTGGTTTTTTTGATTATCTTCTCGATAGCAACAATTTCATTCAAGTTCACAAATCGTATTATGTGAATTTTGCACACATAAAAGAGTACATAAGCGTTGATCAATCCATCAATCTGTCGTCTGGCTTATCAGCCCCTTTGGGTGATACATTTCGTAAAAATTTCATTCAAAGGTTCCTGAAAAAATAATTTTTGTTTCTGCCCGATAAAGGTTTGTTATTTATTGAATACTGTTCATGCCTTTTTCAAACCTGTTTGTTATCTCATAAATGATGTAATAAATGTTTAAATTATTTTTGAGCATAAAATAACATTTTAAAATGGAGGACAAAAAATGAAAAAATTATTATTATGTTTTATTTCGCTACTTGCGTTTTTAGGATTGACAGATTTAACAAATGCCCAGTTGCCAACCTTAGGATTAGTCGCATATTATCCGTTTAGTGGTAATGCAAATGATTTGAGCGGTAACAATAATAACGGAACAGTGAATGGGGCAACATTGACAACGGACAGGTTCGGAAATTTAAATTCTGCATATAATTTTGATGGCGTTAATGATTATATTCTTGTAAACAACTCTGCTTCTTTTCCTGATACTGCTATTACTATTTGTTTTTGGTTAAACAGAAATGGTGAGGCATGTAGCACAGTTGAAAATTATATTTCAAAAGAACATGCGTTTCAATCTTATGCTTATTCAGATTCAAGATTGGAAAGTGGCTTTTATAAGGGAATCGCTGGAAATTGGTCTCAATATAGGAGCAGTTATATTCTTCAAAATAACAATGATTGGGTTCTTTATTGTTTTACATATAATAATTCATCAAAAATTGCAAAAACGTATATAAATGGAGTTTTAGATACAACATTTATTGAAACTGATCCCACTTCAATAATCAGAACTTCCACAAGCCCTATGTACATTGGCCGTAATGGATCTGCAAGCGTTTGGTACATTAAAGGAAGTATGGACGATATTCGTATATACAACAGGGTTCTTGATCCATGCGAAATCACACAGTTGTTTTATGAAAACACGACTATGCCCGATATTTCCTTTGGGCTTTCTGCATATTATCCCTTTACAGGTAATGCAAATGATGTTAGTGGAAACGGAAATAACGGCAACGTTAACGGCGCAACACTTACAACGGACAGATTCGGGAATGCCAATTCTGCCTATTTTTTCGATGGCAATAATGATTATATAGTTGTCAATAATTCAAATAATTTTCCTCAAAATGCTATTACTATTAGTTTTTGGGTTGACAGAATGAGTTTGGTTCCATCGGTTCATGAGAATTATCTTTCTAAAGAACATTCTTTCCAAACATATCTGTATCCTGATTCTAAAATTCAGTCTGGCTTATTAAAAACATGTAATCCATCATGCAACTGGTCCGCATATTTCAGCCATTATACCTTTTTAAATAATAATGATTGGGTGTTTTATACATTCACATTCGACAATGCAACAATGATGGCCAGCACATATATAAATGGTGTTTTAGACACTGTTTTTCACGAAACTGACCCAAATGCAATTGTCAAGTATTCAACATATGCATTAAACATAGGTAAAAACAGTTCAGGTGCCGGAGCTTATATTAAAGGGAAACTTGATGACTTGCGAATTTATAACAGGGCATTAAACCCTTGTGAAATATTTTTATTATACGATGAAGATATATGTTCGACAAACCTTCCAAATGGTTTAGCTTGTTATTATCCTTTCATCGGTAATGCAAATGATTCGAGTGGTAACAATAATAATGGCACCGTGTATGGTGCAACACTGACAACGGACAGGTTTGGAAATGCAAACTCCGCATATAGTTTTGATGGTATAGATGATTATATTCTTGTAAATAATTCATCCTCATTCCCGGACACAGCAATATCTATTTGTTATTGGTTAAACAGAAACGGTCAGGCATGTAGCACACTTGAAAATTATATTTCAAAAGAACATGCGTTTCAATCTTATGCTCATACGGATTTTAGGTTGTCAAGCGGATTTTACAAGGGTACTGGTGGTGTTTGGTCTCAATATGAGAGCAGTTATATTCTTCAAAACAATAATGATTGGGTTCTTTATTGTTTTACTTATAATAATTCATCAAAAATTGCAAAAACGTATATAAATGGAGTTTTAGATACAACATTTATTGAAACTGATCCCACTTCAATAATCAGAACTTCCACAAGCCCTATGTACATTGGCCGTAATGGATCTGCAAGCGTTTGGTACATTAAAGGAAGTATGGATGATATCAGAATTTATACAAGAGTTTTGAATCCCTGTGAAATTGCAGCGCTTTTTAATGTTTCATGTAACGCTTCTAAGCCAACCGCTAATGACATTGCTATTTGTGGCAGCGGCACAGGAACAATAACTGCAAGCGGTGGCTTAAATTATAATTGGTACAACACACCCACGGGTGGAAATGTAATTGGTAATACACAAAGTTACACCACGCCATACCTTACTGTTACAGATACATTTTATGTGGCAAATAACAATGGAATTTGCGAGAGTGTCAGGGATACTGTAATTGTGCATGTAAATCAAATACCATTAGTAACTTTAGCTGACTTCAGCAGCGTTTGTATTATTTCGGCTCCGTTTACATTGACAGGAGGAATTCCTGCCGGTGGCGCTTACACCGGCACTGGTGTTTCAGGTGGCATCTTTAACCCTGCTACAGCCGGTGTGGGCACACATACTATCACCTATTCATATACTGATGGGAATGTTTGTACCAATACCGTAACAAAAACCATAACGGTAAATGCCTTGCCTGTTGTTACCCTGGCAAATTTCAGCAGTGTTTGCATCAGTGCAGCTCCGTTTGCCTTAACGGGAGGGTTGCCATCAGGTGGCACCTATAGCGGGCCCGGTGTTACGGGTGGCATCTTTAACCCTGCTACAGCCGGTGTGGGCGCACATACTATCACCTACTCATATACTGATGGGAATGTTTGTACCAATACCGCAACAAAAACCATAACGGTAAATGCCTTGCCTGTTGTTACCCTGGCAAATTTCAGC
>CAZMPB010000002.1:0-1275 GCA_964567775.1 uncultured Bacteroidales bacterium | reverse complement strand
GTGCAGCTCCGTTTGCCTTAACGGGAGGGTTGCCATCAGGTGGCACCTATAGCGGAACAGGAGTATCAGGCGGCATATTTAACCCTGCCACAGCTGGAGCAGGAACACATACCATTACATACACATACGCTGACGGTAATTCATGCACGAATAACGCTTCAAAGACCATTGCCGTTAATCCTTTGCCAACGGTTACCCTTGCAAATTTCAATAACACCTGTGTAAATTCAATACCCTTTAATCTTACAGGCGGTTATCCAGCAGGTGGCTCATACAGTGGTACAGGAGTAAATGGTGGTGTTTTTGACCCGGAAATTGCCGATTTGGGACCTCATACTATTATTTACACTTATACCGATGGAAATTCATGTAGTAATAGCGCATCAAATGCAATTACTGTTAACCCTTTGCCAAATGTTGATATTAGCGGTTTAGCCTCATATTATTGTTTAAATGATTTGCCGGTTGTTGTCACCGGGATGCCGGGTGGAGGGACATTAAGTGGTACTGGTGTCACAGGAAATACATTTAATCCTTCATTAGCGGGTATTGGCAACCATACCGTCATTTATGCATATGCTGATAATAATGGCTGTATTGGTACAGATACGGTTTTTGTTGAAGTAAATGTTTGTACCGGTATTTTTAAGAACGACAGTAAAAATAGCATGAGGATTTTACCTAATCCGAATACTGGGAATTTCTGGTTATCCTTTAATATTACGGGGATTCAGGATGTCGTGATAAACGTGTTAAGTTATACTGGTCAGTTGGTTTACACAGAAAAACATCTTAAATTTTCAGGTGAATTTGTGAAGGATCTTGATCTGAGGTTTCTGTCTGAAGGAATTTATTTAGTGAATATCCAAGCTGGAAGCAACTCAAGTACAGAAAGAATGTCAATACTAAAATAGTTTTTTATAAAATTTTCATTATAAGAAACCGCATTGAATCATTAATGCGGTTTCTTTATTTAAACTCATAATTCTTTTTGAGCATTGGTATATCTCTGTTCTAAATATAATCTATTTTTTTGCCAGTCATCCGATGACTCCAAGTCATCGGATGACTAAGAGCCTAATTAAATCAAAATTATACCGTCTTTTTGTTACAAAAAATGTGTATTTTACCATCTTTTTGTTACAAAAAATGAAATTATTTACCGTCTTTTCGTTACAATATATAAAGATGACTCCAATTCATCGAACTAAAACAATTTACCAGGGCTGTTCAATTCTACATAAATTGTTGATAACTATATAATCTCTGCAAACA
>CAZMPB010000001.1:0-59161 GCA_964567775.1 uncultured Bacteroidales bacterium | reverse complement strand
TTCAGATTTAAATAAAGTTAAAACTAAATTAAATACCCCAATAAAATCGCTGACACTTACGTGTCGGGATGCTCTACCGCGGATTTCATGTATTTTTCAATATACTTTCTACTTTTGCACTTTTTTATCCGAAGCTCTTCCTTTCTGGCAAGTTCCAGAGAAGGAAACTGTCTGGAAAAGACTAATGACCATGGAATACCAAGTCTGGTAAAAGCAGAATGTCCGATATTATGTTCATACAAACGCCTTTGAATATCGTTTGTTGAACCGATGTAGTATTTGTTGAGCTTATTGCTAAAAAGAATATAAAGTATACCCTCCATCAGAGCCACTAATGGGACTCGAACCCACGACCTACGCATTACGAATGCGTTGCTCTACCAACTGAGCTAAAGTGGCAATTAAAAATAAAGAACGATCGGGCAAAAGTAAATAAATAATTCCGAAAATTATCGAAATAAAAATAATTAAAATTGATGATCCGTATCCCTATTTCCGGGGATTAATCTCGGAAGTAGGTTTTCAGATAACTACGGTAGAATATGTACAACCTAAACGATTGTATGGTAAAAGCAAAAATAATTTTTACACGCTTTATGATATCGGTATGCTGGGATTTGTGAATCATTCAAAACTGCCCCTACGGCTTGCCAGTTTTATTGGTTTTGCTGTAGCTGCGATGAGTTTTTAGTTGCCATAGGTTATTTTATTTACAAACTGATTTATTGGGACGAATTTATTTTAGGAACCGCCCCCCTGGTTATCGGTTTGTTTTTCTTTTCATCAGTACAACTTTTTTTTATCGGTATTATTGATGAATGTAATGGTGTGATACACACTCAGGTTAGAAAAAGGCCTTTGGTTATCGAAAAAGAAAGAATTAATTTCGAAGAGTAAGTTCTGTTTCGATTAATTTATTTATCTTTGTGAACTAAAGGTAATAATAAATAATACGTATAGTTCACAGATGAGGAAAAACAACTTTATATTATCCTTATATAAAGCAAATCAAACAGTGTTTTGTTTGAGAGACATATCGATGTTGTTAAACGAATCGAATTTTAATCGTTTAAAGCAAAAAATAAATCATTATGTTCGCACAAAAGCCATTAACAGCTTGAGGCGCGGAATATATTCAAAACCCGGCTATAACAAGGAGGAATTGGCCTGCAAGATTTATGTGCCAGCATATATTTCCCTAGAATACGTATTAAATAAAGCCGGAATTATATTTCAATACAACGAGCAACTTACAGTAGTTAGTTATTTGAGCAGAAATATTATTGTAGACAATCATAAGCTGGGGTTTAGAAAAATTAAAAACCAAATATTATTGAATACTACCGGCATACTACGTGGTGCAGATGGAATAAATATCGCGACACCGGAGAGGGCTTTTTTAGATACTTTGTATTTAGATAAAGACTTTTATTTTGACAATTCGCCCATGCTAAACAAAGAAATAATTCAAAAATTATTGCCAATATATAATTCCAAAAAATTAGATATTCGTGTAAAAAAAATACTGGAAAATGTTTGATTTAAACAGACACAAATTTTTTATTGTACAAATTCTTAAGGATATTTATGCTGACATAGAATTAGCTAATAGTTTAGGTTTTAAGGGGGGGACAGCAATTATGCTATTCTATGATTTGCCTAGATTTTCTGTTGATATTGATTTTAATTTATTGGATATATCTAAAACCAATTTGATTTACGAAAAATTGAGAAAAATTTTAATCCGCTATGGCCGTATTAAAGACGAAGCAAAAAAACACTTTGGCCTTATTATCGTGCTTGATTATGGAGAAAATGAAAGAAATTTGAAAATCGAAATTTCCAATCGTCAATTTAATGACAGATATGAAATAAAAGATTTTTTAGGTATTAAGATAAAAGTGATGAAACAATCGGATATGTTTGCCCATAAGTTGTGTGCGCTGTTGGATAGGAACATGCTTGCTAACAGGGATATATTCGATTGCTGGTATTTTATGCAAAGCCGCACAGCAGTTAATGCAAATATAGTAGAAGACAGAATGAAAACGGATATAATTACTTATTTTCGGAAGTGTATTTGTGTAATAGAAAGTGGAAAAGAAATTAGTTTGTTAAATGGGCTGGGCGAGCTAATGGATGAGGATATGAAATTATTTGTCAGGAAAAAATTAAAATCTGAAGTTATTTCTTTGCTCAAACTATATGAAGTATTTCCCATTATTGATAAAACTGTATGATGGGAACGGAAAAGCATGAAGTATAATTTTCGTATTTTATACAAAGTTGTAAAGGCGCTTTCTTTATTGAGAAAGAAAGAATAAATTTCGAATAAAATTTGAGCCCACTCCGAAAAGCCTCGTTCTTCTTAACCTGCGACATTTCACCCTTAATCCCGAAGGGAAAGTCGCAGAAAATCAAACGCCCCTGCCCTGTCTGCGACAGTCTGACAGGGTTATGCCGATGAAAAAATATCCTCCGCGGAGGATATTTTTTTAAATCGGTTTTAATCCCCTTGTTTTGTTGCGTTTTTCTTTAAAAGGTCTGCACCCGAAAAGCGCTTTACCCAGATCATCCATAAAATGAAAACAAAGGTAAAGACGATGATATTGAAAATGAATTTATGATTAATGTCCATCCATTCCGGGCGGTAGATTTTTGTGAGGCATAAGGCTGCAATCCTCAAAACATTTATCAGGTGTATAGCCAAGAAACCTAAGGGGATAAACCACAATTTTGTTTTCCACCTGCCGGGATAAGCAATGATAAAAGCGGCAAACAGGCACATGACATCGGCGCAGAGGCAGGGATTGCCGACATACAGATACCCGTGGTTCTCAATCAGGAAATATCTGTAAGTCGTTGTTATATTGACATCAGTAAAAAGAACCGATAAATTATAGCTTAAAAACATAGTGCTTTTTAATAAAATATGGTAGCCAAACCACCATATCCTGACAATAAGCGGCTCGCCGTCTGATGCCCGCATGTATTCGTCAATATAGTACCATGTAAGATATATGGCCAGTAATTTTATGACGAAAAATACAACTTTACCGGCAGGAGGTAAGTTTTTTAACCAGGCTGAAACAGAAAATCTGTGCGACATTTATGCTCTTTTTTTATAATTCCTAAATAGCATTAATTCAAAAGTACAAGATTGACGGGGTAAAAGTAACCATTATTAAAAAAAGTTTTGGTTTTTTTTATTGAGCATGAGACGCAAACGCTGACTTATCAATCATTTTTTCTTCAGTATAAGTCTGTAGTCGAACAGCAAAAGCGATGTGAATTTTTGAGGGTTGTTGTGATGATCACTAAAGTGGTATATCTATTTATCATGAACCGAACTTTTTCTGATCCACGACAACTGTTCGGCTAAGATACCCATCAGGAAAAATAATACAGATGTGATGAAAAGAATCGCAGTTCCTCCGCTTACACCCCCGCCCTTTACTATTATAGGCAATCCCCAGATCAAAGAAAATAACAGCAGGACAAAGGATATCGGCAGAAATATTTTTAAAGGATTAAACATTAGTGCGATATTAAATATTTGCCTTATCGTTTCTATGGCTGTCTTTGTCCCTATGGTGCTTTTTCCGGCGATCCTGCCGATGATCCTTATATCGTGCTCGAGCACCCGGTGCCTGAAATTGGTGAAAACAATGGCGATAACATCGCTGTAAGGCATTCCGTCAGGACAAAGCCGCATATATTTTTTTGCAAGATCCGTATCATAAATTTTCATTCCGGAATTAATATCATGGATATGTATGGGCACCAGCATTTTTGCAATGGATCGTATGATTGATTTCCCAAGTCTCCTGTAAAAACTTTCCGATTTAAGTTTTGCCCTGCTTCCTACCACCATGTCCGCATCTTTCTCTATAATAACCTTGTGCAGCGTTCCCACATCCTCCAAAAAATGCTGCCCGTCAGCGTCAATGGTAATGACATATCTTGTGTCGGCAATGCATATTCCTGATTTTATGGCGCCGCCGTAGCCCTTGTTTACTTTATGAGAAACGATGGTCAGGTCGTTTTCATACTGCTTCAACACCTGAAGTGTCCCGTCCTTTGAACCATCATTGATAATAATTATTTTATACTCATTCTTTTTAGCAAAAGCGGTAAGTTCAGGCAAAAACAAAGCAAGCGCCTTTTCTTCATTATATGCCGGGATCACAATGGTCAAATCTTTTTTTACGTTTTCTTTTTGCATAGCAGTAATTTAAAAACAAAGAAATTTTTTCCGGATCGTTATAACAAATACCTGATGTATAAAAGCGCCACCAGGCAATACATAACAACGGAACCAAAAATCTTTCAAAACTTTTTACAATAAAATTATCACGATGGGAACAACAATTTTAATCCCCCAAAAATTCAGGTTAATAACCTGAAAATATCCATGTAAAAGTAAATAAAAAAATTAAAAGTCATGATTTTTAATTTATCGGCAAAATCATAATTTGAGGCGCTGAAACTAATCAATGGTTGCAAATAATTATTATATTAATTTTAAAAATAATTTTACTGGAAAGTGTTGGCGATCATTTCACTTGTTTTTATTGTCATCCTCGCTGACATTATTCTACCGGAATATCCCTATCTGAGTTATAACAGGTGCAGCCTGCCTGGCTCGGCAGACAGGCGTACCGGAATATGGGTCTCCTGATAATGGCCAGACCTATTTGCAATGATGGGTAAATCTTGTATTTACAATCGGAAAAAATTGCATTGTTACCAAACACCTTGCTGACAAAAATCTTTATCATGCTTCCCACAACCGAAAGTCTGCATTTGTGAGTGTGTAGCCGATGGTATGTTACGGTGCTCTGCACCTTACTTTTTTTTTGGGGTACCATTTCTAACAAATATTTCGGGGCTCCGCCCCTGATAAAGCCTTTTTTCTAATATAATGTTTGAAAAAAAACATGAGATTCTCAGACAAATTTGAGTTATCATTTTTTTTACCAGCACCTCAAAAAAAGAAATTACCAATTTCAATTTATCGTCCGATGAATAGGCTGGAACAGGCCGTGATGTCTCGTACTTAGACCTTTTTAGGATGCCTTCCTCGCTGTTTATAAGGATTTTGATTTTTGCTGATGAGTTGGCTGCAGCCTGAAAAAGTTTCCGGTTTCGGGACTGGTGATACACAATCAGTCATATTGATATTTTTTGACAGAAGCCTCTTAAAGAGATATAAAAAGTAATGGCATCCTTGCAGTTTTTGCAATTAATAAAAAACTTTCCGATGTGTTTAAAATAAAGATAATTAAGCAGAAAATGCCTAATTTTGTTACGCAAACAAATAGTTGAGCTAAAGTATTATGGTTATTTTAAAGCTAATAGACGGAATTGACTGGGTAATTTTCGACATGGCCGACTATTTCTATACGCCGATGTTAATTATTATTATTCTGGTTGCCGGCTCAATGCACCAGAGGAAAAAAATTGAAGAAAATCCCGCCTACCAATATTATTTATCAGGCCTGGCCACCAAATTGTTTTCCGCCCTGATCTTTTTGTTGATTTTTACGGAATACTATGGCTGGGGCGACACCTGTGATTATATTTCAGCCTGCATGTCGATGGTCAAGCTTTTTTATAAAGACTCCTCAGAATTTTGGGCGATTTTTTTCGACCAGGTTGATTGGGAAGTGTCTTATAATTTCTTTGATAATGAGATGGGCTTTCCTGCCTATCATATGTGGCGGGGCACTGAAACAAGGTTTGTTGTTTCAATATCAAGCTTATTCTGCATGTTGGGGATGGGGTCGTATATGCCTACCACCATATTGGTGGCGACATTTTCATATTTTGGTGTCTGGAAATTGTATCTTTTTTTCACGAACTATTATGCCCATCTGAGAAAACAAATTGCCATAGCCGTACTCTTTTTCCCCTCATTGCTTTTCTGGGGGTCGGGAGTGATGAAGGACACTTATACATTTGCGGCATCAGGATGGCTGGTTTATAATATTTTTATGATCTTTTTCAAAAAGCAAAAGATCCCGATCAATATAATCTTTGCCCTTTTAAATATTTATATAATTATTTCGATCAAGCCTTATATTTTTGTTGCTTTATTTCCCGGTATCGTTGTATGGGCTTTGTTTAGAAAAATAAAGAACATTAAGAATAAAGTTATCGCCACCATGGCCATGCCTGTAATGATTGTTCTGGGCTTTGGCATTACCATGGTTGTTATGTCCTCTTTGTCGAGTTCTATGGGTACCTACGGCAATGTTGATCAGTCAATTAAAAAGGCTCAAACCATACAGCAGGACCTTACGCGTTCCGAGCAATACGGAGAAAATTCTTACAATATCGGAACTATCGACGGAACCACTGCAGGAATGTTGAAAATTGCACCAGCGGCTATTATGGCAGGGATGTACAGGCCTTTTTTATGGGAAGCACGAAACCCTGTTATGCTTATTTCCGGATTGGAAAATTTTATATTATTGATCATGACCTTATATCTGTTGTTTAAACTTAAAGTCATACGCTTTTTCGGGTATATTTTTTCCGATCCCATTTTATTGTTTGCCATGATCTTTACCATCTTTTTTATGTTCGCCGTAGGCATGGCTTCTGCCAACTTTGGGGCACTGGTCCGCTACAGGATACCGGCACAGCCATTTTTTGTCACCAGCGTTTTTATTATGCTGGATAAATATAAACAGTATAAAAAAAGCCGTGACGCTGATAGCCGTGAGGAAGAGAGTCCGGAAGAAGAATTGCAGGAGGATGAATGACAGGCGGAAGCCTGAACAATTTTCGGTAAAGTCTTCCGATTAAATGATTTCGACCAGTTTTATTTTGTTTCCTTCGATATTTATTTTTTTTGTAAAAACGATTGAAGGCAAAATAGAAAGCTCACTTTTAATTTTTACAGCCAGCTTATTTTTTAGTTCAGGTTCATTAAATTTTGAGTTTTTATTTACTTCGCAGACAAGAACTATTTTTTCGATAATATCATTGTCTTTTTTGACCTGGATCTTGTACAACCCTGATAATTCACTAAAATTATTGATGATATTGCGGAACTGTTCCGGGAAAACATTGATGCCCTTGTAAATAAGCATATCGTCGGTTCTTCCGAGTATCTCGAAAAACAAATCCTGTTTATTTTTTTTGATTATTCGTATGATTTCTTTGGAATTGTACCTGAACAATGGCTGACTTTCTTTTTCCGGTGTGCTCACGACCAGTTCCCCTTCGTCGCCTTCACAGATGCTTTCAAAAGGCTTTATACCGTCATTGCTGGTCTGCAGCTCTATATAATATTTTTGTAAGAACAGCGGGGCAAAACGTAATATGTTTTCATCGTTTGCTGAGGCAAGCGCAGAACATATTTCGCTCATGCCATAGTTCGCGTTGATAATGTTCGACCGCCATTTTTCTACCAGTGTCCGGCGGTAATTATTGTTTTGTATTCCCGACTCACCTCCGAGATAAAAAGAATGAACATTTAAATCCCGTGGCGATAAGTTGTATTCTGTTTTTAGCCTTGATTCAATATGAGGGAGATAGGAAGGGGTACAATGCAGTGATATTTTATATTTTTTAGAAGCGCTCAGGTCTTTGATCAGGCGGATAAGTTCTGATGTGTTCCCTGCGCCGAAATTTATCACCTGTACGCCGGTTTTACTTATTGACTGGGAATCAAGTACGCCGCCGACCCACATGGACAGGTTAAGGCAGTTGATGACTATTTCCTTATTTCCGGAACTGCCCATTCCTGCATAAATAAGGCATTCCCTGCCGATATCCGTAATGAAATCTATATCTTTTTTGCTGAACGTCAGCAATAAGGGATTGGACGATGTTCCGCTTGTTCTGTATATCTGGCTTATAGCGACCTTGCTATCCGTGAAATCTCCAAAAGGCGGATGGCTCCCCTGAGAAGCTAAAAGTTCTGGTTTGCTTGTAAATGGGGCTTGTCCAAAAGATTTAATATCATGCAGCTTTTTACAATAGAAAGGAGTGAGGCCTTTATATTTTTCGAGGACCTTATTTTTGTTAAAAACTGTCATGACAAACAGGGGTTATGGCCCAGGATTCAGGCTCATTTATTCTTTTATAGGTGTCGTCATCACAATAGATCATGAATGGAATTTTATATCCCAGGGGGCCAAGCCCCATATTGTTGTTTATAAACCCATTCTTTCTAAGTATTGAATAATAAGGGGTGCTTTTTTGAGAAAAGGTTACTATTCCTGTATATTTGTTTTTTACCACCTCCTGATCGAGCCACTGAAATAATAATTTTACGAATTTTGACTTGTCCTCAACAAAACCTATGTCAAAAAGCATTATTTTATTGTTCTGGATATAATAAACCGCATATCCTTTCAAAATATTCGGAGGGTCATAGATTCCTGCGATGTTGTATTTAAATCTTGGATTTGCTGTTTTCCACGAATAAACATCCCCTGAGATTACCTTATGTACTTTTGAGTTTTTTTTACACTCAATAACAGGCAATATATCGTTGATGTTGTCGATTTTTCTGATGATATAACCACTTGATTTCAGCCGCCCGGAAAAGAAGAAATTTTTATAAAATGACTGAAAATAAGTTTTAAAATAAAAATGGATAAAGAAGATCGTTTTCCAGCCAAACTTCTGAATGATCGGGGTGGACATCGCCCCACCAAACCCGATTTCAAAAAGCTTGTCCTGTTGCCTGAGGTATTCAAAACCAGCATTGGCAATTTTGGTGTACAGGCCTTTTCCCCGGTGTTCCGAATGGGTCATCGTATCTGTAGAGTGATAGACAATTTTCTGTTCACCTTCAATACTGTAAAGTTCCGGCATCAATCCTTCAAAGGCAACTATTTCGCCCTGTTCCGTTTTTGCAACAAACCCGATGGAATTACCTGCCGGGTTTTTAAAATATTTCCAGGTAAAATAATCGGCGGGCACGTCCTGATTGAAACAGTTTTTCATCAGCAGGGCCAATTGTTCATTGTCCTGAATTGAAAATTGCTCTATCCTGTAGTCGCCCATTACTATTGAATTATCTGATTAATCTTCACCGTCCAGATACTCGGCTACGACATATCCCTTACTGTCCACATAGTGTTTTTCGGGCAATTCGGCCAGTTTGCATCTTTGTAAAAAATCTTTTGCTTTATACGGCGTATGGAGCACCACGTATCTTTTACCGTTGGCTATTTTATATTTCAGCTTGCTATCGCCCGATAATTGTACTTTTCCGGCAGATGGTATCACAATATAAATAGGCCTTTCGTGCCCGGAAAATTGTTCCATGTATTTCATCAGTTTTATACCTTTTGCCACCGAGGTCCTGAAATGGCCCGACCCGATCATGGGCATCGCGTGTATCAGATAATAAGGTATCAGGCCATTTGCCCTGAGATCTGCGGATAATTTGGATATGGTCTTTTCATCATCATTTATGCCTTTCAGCAAGGTGGACTGATTCCAGATGGTGATCCCTCTTGATGTGAGTTTTTTCAGCGCGCTGATAACTTCCGGGGTGAGTTCATCGGGGTGGTTGATGTGCACCGTGCATGCAATGTTTTTATTGGTCAACTGGTTATTGATCCTCACGATCATTTCCACAAATTCGTCGGTGATAATTGACGAATCCATTATAGGCCGGCCCAATGCAAAATATATCTGGTTAATATGTTCTATTTTGACAACCTCGGAAATCACTTTTTCAATTTTTTCAACTCCGAGAACGATAGGAAATCCTCCTGTGAGTAATACGCTTCTTATGGATTTGTCCTTTTTAACCAGGCTGATGGCTTTATCCAATTCGGGTTTTGTGATCCTCTTTTCTTCTCCGAAAACATAGCCCCTCCTGTAACAAAAACGGCAATGCGAAGGGCAGAGGCTGGTCAGTTTTAAAACCACCCTGTCTTCGTACAGCCTTTCAAAAATTTTTATTTCGGTTTCCAACAGGCCCTTAAAGGGTTCTGTAATGGATATGTTTTCGTTTAACTCATCGATGCTGGGCAAAAATTGTTTCGCTATGTATTCGCTTTTTTTGATCTGTTCAAAAAGATATTTTGATATTCTGATCGGATATTGCTTATTGATTTTATCAAAGTTCTCTTTTGATAATTTCGTGATATTTTTAAGGTCTTTCATCTTTTTTGTGCAGTTAGGCTGGATTTTTAAAGGGGCAAAGGTACGAAAAATAACTTAAAATAATGTCTGTTTATATTCATTTATAACGTATTCGTCAGTTGAAACAAAAAATTTCCTGAAAGCAACCTGCTATCAAAAACCAATAACTGTATTTTTATTTTTTTGGGTTTTTCAGGCCGGTCCTGTATCATTTTGTTCGTCTGATTAAAAATAGTTTTACATAATTTTTCCACCATTCTTTATTGTAAATGCAAAATCTTGGCAAAACGGAACTCCAATCATTTCCATTCGCAGAAGCGTTTTCTGCGCTTAGCAAGTATTTGTATCCTGTATCACGGGCTACCCGAATAACAGCATCGTTAAATTTTCCATTTGGAAAAGCCAGTGACAAGCATTCGGAAGAAGGAACATTGCCGAGGATCAATTTACGTGAATGTTCCAGTTCAAATTTCAATGCGGCCTCATCCATATTTGAAAGCGTGGCATGGTTGTGTGTGTGTGAGCCAATACTGATGCCGAATTTAGTACATTCATTCAGTTCTTTCCATCCCATCATACGGGTATAAGCCACCTGATCTTTTATTGGTTCTTCCATCTTTTTCAGGATATCCTCTCTGTCTGTTCTGTCAAGCAGCAACAGGTATACTTCAAGGGCTGTTTTTTCGACTTCTTTGGCGTTATTCAGCCTGCGATTTATCTGGAGTTCCGGGATCACCAGTTCTCTTTTTCCCATAAAACAGGCTTCCATCATTTTGTTCAGCCTTTGTGTCCAGAAACTTTCGCCTGTTTCCGCCGAATGAGTTATCACATGCTGCAAAGCCGGGAATTTGTATTTGCTCAGCAAAGGAAGGGCATTTTCGTAAAAATCATAATAGGCATCGTCAAAAGTGATGACCAGCCGTGTTTTTTTCGTGGTGAAACTTTTGCCGATATCTTCGATAGGGATTACAAAATAATGCCTGTTGATGTAGGACAATATCTTTTCAAAAACCTTTACAGGTATTGGCGGATACGCAGGCGAGAATTCGTCGGAAATACGATGAAAACCAAATATTTGTGTTTTATATCCCATCTGAACAAATTAAATTGAGCTCCCAGTTAAATTCGTTTCTCATGTCAATGCCGTCGATATAAAAGTCTTTCTCTGTATATTCCGGAATACATGGACGAACCAACACAGGAGAAGATCCTTCTTTCTTTAATAGTTTCATTAGTTTGATGTATGGCCTGAACCCAAGCGAATGTAAAAATTTCATTTCGGCCTCATTCTTTGAAATTGTCCATAATTGCAACAAGCGACAATTTTCGTGTTTCATAAGAAATTTAATCAGAGATCTGAAAATGTCTTTTTCGCAGTATTCATAGTCTAAAATGAAGTGCCTGCGATCTGAAATCTTATAATACGACACAAAAGCCACCAGGTCGTTGCCCTTGTAGGCATATACATAACCATACTGCGGGTGGGGATTACTATATCTCCAGCTAAGGAATTCCCTTGTTTTGTTCAGGCTTAGGACGGCGTTATTCCGGTTTTTTTCACATAAGGCGGCCATTTCGCCGGGCCTTGCCTCTGTTGCACAACTGAACGCATAGTCGTCATGCCTGTGCCTGTAATACGGATAAAGAGCCGTTTTATAAAAAATCTTTTTTTGTGCGATGGGGATGCTGCCCATTTTTATCAGTCCCTGATTAGCCGGATAATTACCCGAAGTGGCATTGCAAAAAAAGACACCGTAATTTTCACGGATAAAATTCATCCCGTACCGGATCAGTTTATCATAAATGCCCATCCTCCTGTAGTCAGCGTGTATCAAACCGTCAGAGATAGTGGCAAGATTAATTGTTTTTCCGTTTAAGTTATATTGCAAGATCAAAAAACCTAATACGCCAACAACTTTTTGTTTGGCTTCATCGATCGCTGTAAAATATAAAATATCATCCGTACAGGGATTGTCAATATACTTCCATTTAAAATACGATTCTCCTTCTTCCGGTTGCATATGCCCCCAAAGCGGCCTGAGCAGATCGAGAACCTGTCCTGCAAAGTTGATATCGTATTTTTTGACAATGATCATTAAGCTAATCAATTAAAAGAGTATCCAGCGCTTTAGCTAATTTTTCCGTCTGCTCAATTCTTGAATAATGTGCTATTGCCTTTAAATCTCTTTTGTCGGCTATTTTTCCCGTTGAAATATATTCGTCGAAAAGAGCCTTCAAAATTATCAATATTTTTTCAGATGTATCACAAATAAATCCGGAATGTGTTGTCGTGATAATCTCTTCAAGGATCTCATGGTCGGAAGGGCTTAATATTAAAGGCTTCCCAATGGCCAGATAGTCAAAGATCTTGCTCGATGTTACCCCCTTGATGCCGGTATGAGAAAACATCAGGAATACATGGGCCGACGACATGATCTCGAGGGCCTTTTTCTTTTCCACCCTGTCGGTGATCTCGTAATAAGATTCCAATCCCTTTAAAAGTCCGCGGACACGATCTGCCTGTTGTTTCTCAAAATTCAGTCCGAGAAACATCAACTTTATACTGCCCACGGGGGCTGCCGTGTGAACAAAATTTCGGAATGCTTCGGTAAAAAATTCCACAGGCTGCGATTCATACAACGTGCCGTTGAATACTATGGTAAAAGTCTTATTGTTGCTTGTTTCGGGCAGGCCGGCATAATCGTCGGGGTCAAAACCGTTCATGATGGAATACCCGGGTTTTTCGATAAAGTCAGCGATCAGTTTAACGTAAGCCGGCGAAATGGTCGTAAAGCCGCAGGCGTTTGCAAGCCATTTGGTTTCGCTTCTTTTTTCGAGGGCGGTGATCAGCCTGTCGCGCAGCGACAAGTTGGTCAGCCACTGGCTGGTGCTCCAGTCGTCGCGGTAGTCGGCCACCCAGGGGATATGGTGTTTTTTCGACAGCTTGTGGCAAAAAGAAAACAACACGTAGGGCTTGCCGGAGGTGATGATGCCTTTGATGCCGGTGTCCTGTTTTAAAAGGCCGTCAGAAAATGTGTACAAATTTCTGAACGGGACTACCCGCGTGGTAAAATTCTGAGCTATCACTTCAAAAAACGACAGTATCTTACGGAATGTGACCATTTTTCTTTCGCCGTATTTTTCGTGCAGGCGGTCTCTGAGGTTGCCCTTATATGGGAGAAAGTAGACCTCATAGTTTTCAAATTTCTGATGGACGATCTCGCCGGAGGTAGTGGCCGACATGTCTTTGTAATTGTTCACCGGGAAGTCCCAGCGGCGGGTAACTACGATGGGATACCAGCCAAAGCGCGACAGGTATTTGGCCCAGGAATAAATTCTGAAACTCCCCGTGAACGTGGAGGGCGGAAAAAAGTAAGAAATGATGAGGACTTTTTTCATAGCTTGTCAAATCTTGCAAAGTCGTATTCGCAGTCAAAATTTTTATTGCAAAATTTCAACAGCCTGTTAAATGATCGCAAACTAAATTCAGAAACCAATTTGGGATGAGACAAAAAATGTATATAATGCCTTTGTTTTATTACTTTTTTATATGACCGAATTAAGGCCATATTAAGCATTTCAACACTAATATTCAAATCCACGCTAAAGTAGTTTTTTAATGGCCTTGGCGGCAAAGTGATACCGGTAACATCGGCAACAGACTGGCCATCACCATGAATGATGTTTTGGGGCATTTTTAATCCAACTCTATAATAGACCGAGTTTAAAAACTTTGTTATTCCCTTAATTTTAATTTTTGATATAGGAAATTCACAAAATTTCTTGTCTTTGTTTTCAAGGGATACTTGATCATAAAAACTATAAACACGATTTGAGGGGCAATTTGAAAAATCATAGCCCCACTTATCTCCAATTATTTTATCGCCAGGAGAAACACTGAAATCATTACCGATATTAAATTTTTCAAAATATGGCTTAAAACAAGTGAATGGCACAATGAACAGTCCGCCTGCTCTAAAACCATTACAATTATTTGTAGAACCTGCCTGCTTGTAGATTTCGGAGAGAAAACCATCAGAATATGTAAATAATAAATCTTTTTCAGCGTCATCTAATATGGTAAAAGCAAATCTATCGGTATTTGAAAGATTCCATTGATTGATGTCTTCGAGGTACTGCGCGTCGAGCCAGTGTGGATGTATATGATGAAACAGGTAATGCCCGCCAACTGCAATATCATTCAACTGTTTTTTTATTTTTTCAAAATCGCTATAAGCACGTTTATTAGTATGGCTTAATTCTTCCAACCTGAACAAATAGGTGGTGTCAATAAAAAAAATTGCTTTAGCATTGTTTGAATTTAATATTTCAAGGATTCTGTAAGAAGGAATGATCAGACAATTATCCACGGTTCCGCTTCTTTGGCCAAGAAACAACTCGTAGTCGAACGTCAGCAGGATATTTTTTTTCAAATCTGTTTTTTTACAAAATAAATAAAGAAATAGAAGTTCTTAAAAAAGAAATCTAATGATTTTAATATCAAATAAAAGTATTGTTCAAAATTACCATTTTTTTGAATGTTGTAAAGCATTTAGTTTTCTTTACGGAAAGATTCCCTTTTGTGAAATACAGGATGAAAAAACATATAATTGTTATGTTACTCATGGACGCTAAATAAAAAAGGCAGGGAGAATCAATATAGTTTCTTGTGAATTAATGGTGCTTGTTTCACGAATTAATATAATATCATTAGCTATGATTATAATGGCAATGATAAATCTTTTGTTGATTTTCAGAAATAGAAAGTTTTCAAAAAAATTTATTTACGTTTGTATAAATATTTTAAAAGAATGGAATCCCTCTTTGATTTAAAAAAAGTATTTACCAGACAAGATGAATACGATCAGGAAATTACGGATATTCATCAAAGAAACACTGCTGCCTTATCGCCACTAAAAATTGATAATCCAGTTGTTTCGGTATATTTATTTAAAAAAAATAAGTTAAATGTTAAATATCCGGGAAACAAAAAATTTGCCGTTTGTCTTACCCATGATATTGATCAGCTTTTTGTTCCGAACAATGAAATATTAAAGAATGCCGTCAAGGGTATTTCAAGGGGCAGTTTAAATAAATTCTCATCAACCTTATCAAATCTTTTTAATAAAAGAAATAGCCCATATTTTAATATTCAAAACATTTTGGAGATAGAAAAAAGATACCAGGCTAATTCGACTTTCTTTTTCCTGGCTCTTGATAAGGGCGAAAAGGATTTTAATTATAACATTGACGAGGTAAAAGATGTGTTAAGAAAAATAAAAGAAAATGATTCGGAAATTGGTTTACACGCGGGACACCTTGCCTATAATGATCTGAAAAAACTTTCACAGGAAAAACAAAAACTAGAAAACACCATTAACAGCAAAGTAATTGGTATCAGAAACCATTTTCTCAAATTTAAAAATCCTGAAACATGGGAAATTCAGTCTAAAGCCGGTTTTAAATATGATGCATCCTATGGATATAATGATGTTTCCGGATTTAGAAATGGGTTATGTCATCCATTTACTCCATATAATTCAGCGAAAAATGAGTATATTGATATTCTTGCCATTCCATTAATTATTATGGATTGCACATTGGACAGATACATGCAACTTGATTCTGAAAATTCGTGGAAATATGTGAAGGATTTTATTGATAAGACCGAGAGTGTGGGTGGCGTTTTTAATCTGTTGTGGCATAATACCTATTTCACTGAAAATAATTTAAATTTATATATCAAAATTTTGGAATATTGTTCTTCAAAAGGAGCTTGGCTTACTTCCGGGGAGAAAATTTATAAATGGTGGAATGATAATAATATTAAGACGAAATTTTATGAAGACATTTGTTAATCATTATTTTTACAATAATTTTTTTAAGAGGTATAACTAATTTGCCCCAATATATTATTAACCATCAATAAGTTTTCTAAAATTTAAAAACAAAAACGATATGTCATCCCCAATTATTAACCATAAAAAAACTTTCTCAAATAAAATTAAACTTACCTTATCCAATGCTCTTAAAAAGTTCAGGCAACAACCATTAAAACATTTGATTTTCGCAAGTATTATAATAATTACCATTATTAAACTTGGATTAATGGGGCCTGGTTTCAAACATAACGATGATGAAAATCTTTATACAACGTCTGGTACAGCATTAAAATATATATCCGAATTTAAAATAGATTCTGCCATTAATTCGATTTTTTTAACAAAAGGCAGACCAGCCAGTTCAATAATTAATTTAGTGCCAAATGCCATTCAATATGTTACTGCCCGTATCTTTAATCTTTATTATTATGAAACAAAAAACAATTATCCATTATTTATTTATAATTTCATCATTTATTGTTTCATTCTTATACTTTTTTATAAAATAGCAAAATTTTTACTAAAAGATACCCTTCTTTCTCTTTTATGTGTTCTAATATATTGTACATTAACTAATTCATATATTTATCTGAGGCACGCATATCCTTATGATGCAAGTTTGTTAATCTTGCTTTATGTGTTGTTTAAAACATTTAAATATGAGAAAAATGAAAGCCTGACTTCATTTAAATCTCTGCTTTTAGGCTTGATTTCATTTTTTGGATTTTTGGTTTATCCTGGTTATTTTACATTGTTTCTTGTTTGCTTTCTTTTTTTCTTTTTTAATTGCTTGTCAAAAGCAAATATTTTTAAAAAAACACAATACGCCTTTTTTTATTTTCTGGGCAGCATTATTTGCCTTTTCCTTTTTGAAGTGGCATCGCGATTGGGTGGGAGATCATTAATATCGGATGCATTAACCCTATCCAATACTATAGACAATGGCTCATTTGAGGAATCATTTTCATTTATAATAAAGTACCTTTTTAGTGTTGAGCATATTAATGGTATAATTATTATCATAGGGTTAGCACTCTTTTGTTTTATTCTATTATATAATATTAGATTTTATATAAATAATAATAAATTTTCGGATAAACCTATTCCCCAAAATAAATTTATAAGAATTAATTCAGACTTATTATTGTTGGGATCTTTAATAATAGTTATTTTTTTAGCTTTTGCATCCAGTGGTTATTTTTTTCATAAAATGGTTTTCTATGGAAGATTAGTACATCAATATATTTTGTTTTTAATCATCTTTGCTGTATTTTCTATAAATTATTTATTAGATAAAATAACCAAGAAAAAGAATTTAATTTTATTTTTAATATCAATATTATTTATTATTCAATTTAGTGTTAATTTTTCAACCTACAAATCGTTAGGTTATCCACGGGATATTGTTTGGGATTTAAGTAAAAAATATGATTTAAAAAAAATAAAAAGCGTATTTGAATTTGACGATCAATATTCACAAGTTGAAGCGGTAATGTATCATTCCCGTTACTTTGAAAGGAAAAATCTATTACCTAATAATATAATTATTCTAAACTGTTTTGAATATAATTGTCCATACGACTTTAGTGAATACCATCCTTATACTCCGGAAAAAAATTATCACTTAATCGCAGTAAAACCACACTTTCTAACCTTTAAAGCATATCAATTTGAAGGCTATGGTATCATGGAGAGAAAAAACCTGGAAAAAATTAATTTACAAATAAAAATATATTCTGATTAATTCTATCCTGGACAAGCCAGAGCTAAACAGGTCTTTGAAAGTTAAATAAAAATATTTCATTCTATAATACCTATTAATATAGGCCATTTATTTTATTAAATTATTTTTCTGAAATTTTAAAACAAAAACGATATGGTATTCCAAAATATTAACTATAAAAAAACCTTCTCAAATAAGATTAGATTTGTCTTATCTAATGCGATAAATAAATTTCAGCAAGAACCATTAAAATATTTGCTAGTTGCAAGTATTATAATAATTACCATTATTAAACTTGGATTAATAGGCCCTGGCTTCAAGGCTAACGATGATGACAACCTTTATACGACATCCGGAACAGCATTGAAATATGCTTCAGAATTAAAAATAGATTCTGCTATTAATTCGATTTTTTTAACAAAAGGCCGGCCGGCCAGTGCAATAGTCAATTTATTGCCAAATGCAATTCAATATGTAACTGCCTGCATCTTTAAACTTTATTATTATGAAACAAAAAACAATTATCCATTATTCCTTCATAATTTCATCATTTATTGTTTTATTCTTTTACTTTTTTATAAAATAGCAAAATTTTTACTAAAAGATACCCTTCTTTCTCTTTTATGTGTTCTAATATATTGTACATTAACTAATTCATATATTTATCTGAGGCACGCATATCCTTATGATGCAAGTTTGTTAATCTTGCTTTATGTGTTGTTTAAAACATTTAAATATGAGAAAAATGAAAGCCTGACTTCATTTAAATCTCTGCTTTTAGGCTTGATTTCATTTTTTGGATTTTTGGTTTATCCTGGTTATTTTACATTGTTTCTTGTTTGTTTTCTTTTTTTCTTTTTTAATTGCTTATCAAAAGCAAATATTTTAAAAAAAACACAATACGCCTTTTTTTATTTTCTGGGCAGCATTATTTGCCTTTTTCTTTTTGAAGTGGCATCGCGATTGGGTGGGAGATCATTAATATCAGATTCATTATGGCTATCCAAAACGATAGACAATGGCTCATTTGAGGAATCATTTTCATTTATAATAAAGTACCTTTATAGTGTTGAGCATATTAATGGCGTAATTATTATTATAGGGTTAGTACTATTTTGTATTATTTTAATATATCAAATTATGCCTTATATAAAAGAAAAAATATTAAATAAACCCATACTAAACAATAATTTTTTAAAAAATAATTCAGACTTATTATTATTAGGCTCTTTAGTAATAGTAATTTTTTTAGCTTATGCGTCTTCAGGTTATTTTTTTCACAAAATGGTTTTCTATGGAAGATTAGTACATCAATATATTTTGTTTTTTATCATCTTCGCTATATTTTCAATAAAATTTTTATTAGATAAAATAACTAGGAAAAGGAATTTAATTTTATTTTTAATATCAATAATATTTATAATTCAATTTAGTGTTAATTTTTTAACCTATAAATCGTTAGGCTATCCACGGGACATTGTATGGGATTTAAGTAAAAAATATGATTTGAAAAAAATAAAAAGCGTATTTGAATTTGACGATCTAGATTCACAAATAGAAGAGGTAATATACCATTCCCGAGGCTTTGAAAGAAAAAATCTATTGCCTAATAATATAATTATTCTAAATTTTTTTCCATATTATTGCCCTTACCCCTTTAGTGAATACCATCCTTATACTCCGGAAAAAAATTATCACTTAATCGCAGTAAAACCACACTTTCTAACCTTTAAAGCATATCAATTTGAAGGCTATGGTATCATGGAGAGAAAAAACCTGGATAAAATTAATTTACAAATAAAAATATATTCTGATTAATCTTAAATGCCAATTCATTTCTGCACAGTTAAATTGCGCGATTATCAAAATTTTATATGAAACTTTTTCTAAAAAACCAATGTTGACATGTGCCGGTTTTGCCATTTCAAGAATCATTACCGGTCATATCCCTGTGTCCATAATCCATTTATATACCAATTTTCAATTGGAAAATTTTTTGTTTCTGGTGTGATTTTTTGAATAAAATCCATTCCTTTGTTCAAATATATTTTTCCAAAAACATGTTTTTGTAGTATAGAAAAAGCCATCAAATTCACTTTGTTTTTTATATTCCCGAAATATTCCAAAAATGAGGCTTTTTCTTTTTTCATTTTGTTTATTAAATGACAGGCCATTACATTTCCTGTATTATTATTGATAAAAACAAATTCAACTAATTGAACGCAAAGTTTTTTTTCATTTATACTATAAAAATAAAAACCCTCCAAAACATTATTTTTAAAAAAGAAATGAGTCTTATAAATTAGATTGGGATTATTATATACTCGCCACTCCAAAAATGAATTATCCATATCTAATCTGACAATATTCTCAACACCTGGAATTTTGGCAAACAAATCATTTATTAGAGAAGTGTCTGGTAATTTTTCTTTTACTGAATATTCATTTATTTTGGATTTGTACCTTGATATCATTTTCGACTTCCAATGTAAAAAACCTGAAATTAAAAAACTTGCCAAATGTTTGGGGTATCTTAGAATTATCTGGCTGTCAAAACTAAAATCTGATAGCTTCTTCATTCCCACTATAGCTCTAAAATCAAACATGATATCCCCATAAACATGGAAAAGCGTTTTCCCTAAAAAAAATTTATATATTGGAGAAAACCCCCAAACCACTGACATATTTTTTTTTTCACATTCAATTAATCCTTTCTTATAAACGGCTGGAAAAATTGGGGTAGAACGATAATCTGGATCAAGGAAGAAGCTTTCTCCTTTTGCAGTTAAAAAAAATTCCTTATCAAACAACAAACTATAGGGTATGAAGGAGGCTGTTGAGATAATCTTATCGTCATCTTTTACCATAAAGAATATAACATCATGTGGAGCTTCGGTATATTGCCATTTAAACGTATGATGACGAATATTATCATTGACATTTATATTGAGAAAATCGATTAAACTTAAATCTTCAGTCGATAAATCTATTTGAATGATTTTTATACTCATTTTATAAAAAAATATTTAGTTCTTTTATTTTTTAAAAAACATCTTATAATAATACTGGATGTTTCTTGTTTTACAAATTAGCATTATGTTTTTATTTGGTTGAGAATTGATCCAATAATTTTTAGATAAAGGAACAAGTTTATCCCATTTTTTAATACTTTTGTTAATTAATATTATCATTAAAGTTTAATATTCAATGACAAATTTAGATAAATATAACGAAGTATTTTTTACAAATTTTCAAGCAAACGATTCACAAATATCCACTTTGACCTACCAATCAATTCCCGCATGGGATTCGGTAGGACACATGGGCTTGATTGCTTCCCTGGAAGAAGCTTTTGATATAATGATGGATACGGATGATATTATTGATTTTTCATCGTACGAAAAAGGAAAAGAAATTTTAAAGAAATACCATGTTGTCATCTAATAATATATTGACTGATAAAACAGCTCTTATAACTGGCAGCAATCGGGGGATTGGGAAAACCATTGTTGAAACTTTTGCCTTGAATGGCGCATCTGTTATAGCATGTGCAAGAAAAGAGACAAAAGAACATCAAGCTTTTCTCAACGACACCTCTGAAAAATATGGCGTAACTGTTCGGCCAATATATTTTGATTTAGCAAATGAAATTGAGATAAAAGAATCACTTAAAAAACTCATTGATGAAAGGTGTAGAATCGATATATTGGTAAATAATGCTGGTGTTGCCCATGGTGGCTTTTTACAAATGACTACTTTGAAAACAATTAAAGAGGTGTTTGAGATAAATTTTTTCTCCCAACTCATGATAATACAATTAGTTTCCAGACTAATGATGAGACAAAAATGTGGCAGCATAGTTAATATGGCATCAGTAGTGGGAATGGATGGCTATCCGGGTTACTCTGCATATGGATCCAGCAAGGCGGCACTGATATATGCAACAAAAACGTTAGCAATGGAATTCGCACCATACAATATCAGGATAAATGCCATTGCTCCGGGATTAACTGCCACAGAAATGGCTACCCAAATGGAGAAAAAAGCAAAAGAAATATTGGTAGGTGATAGTGCTATGAAAAGATTAGCAAAACCTGAAGAAATTGCTAATATGGCTCTGTTCCTTGCCTCTGATTTGGCGTCGTTTGTCAATGGACAAGTTATAAGGGTTGACGGTGGCATGTAATTAAGGATTTTAAAATGAACAAAGAAACAGAATTTCAGATTATTGCACTTGCAGCAAAATTGCGTAAAAAAGCATTGAAAATGGCTCTTGATACTGGGAAAACCGGATCGCATCTTGGAGGCGCATTATCTTTGGTTGAAGTGTTTGCTACTTTATATGGAGAAATTGTCTCCATCAATTCACATAATCCGACTGATGAGAACCGCGATCGTATTATTGTTAGTAAGGGACATTGTGTGCTTGCCTATTATGCGGTCTTGAACGAATTGGGATTCTTGAGTGATCAAGACATATTAAGTTTTGAAACAAATGGCTCCGCATTGCATGGCCACGCAACACGTAACGTTTCGCGTGGGATAGAATTTTCCGGAGGCAGTTTAGGTATGGGTCTAAGCTATGCAATTGGCGTTGCCCTGGCCGGCAAGTTGAATAATCGTTCTTATCGGACATATGTGATTATTGGTGACGGAGAGTGTAATGAAGGTATTGTATGGGAAGCCCTTATGTCGGCATCGCATTTTCACCTAGATAATCTTACGGTAATTATTGACCACAATAAATTACAGTATGACGGAAATGTCACAACAATAATGAATATGGGTAGCCTGAAAACAAAACTTGAAGCATTCGGATTCTATGCCAACGAAGTAGACGGACACAATGTTTGTCACCTATATGATGCATTTCAAAACAAATCCTCCGACAAACCTAATGCAATAGTTGCCAATACTGTAAAAGGTAAAGGAGTGTCATTTATGGAAAATAAAAAAGAGTGGCATTTTTCAATTCTCACACAAGAGCAATATGACATTGCCATGTCTGAACAGTTAATTAAAATATAATCTAAAGTCATGCTTACATTTAATTCAATAAATTTCAGAACATGGTCAAAGCTAGGACAACGGGGAGCTTTCTTCGGGGTTGCCGTTTTTGAAGTCGTTGAACAGTTTCAGAACGCTATGATTTTGACTGCTGATCTTGCTTATCTTTCCGGATTGGAAAGATTTATAAACAGGCATCCTGAAAATTTTTTAAATGTTGGTATTGCTGAGCAAAATATGCTTGGTATTAGTGCGGGATTAGCTCAAGAGGGAAAAATTGTGTTTGCAACTACATATGCAACTTTTATTAGTATGCGAAGCTGTGAACAATTGCGCCATTATCTGGGATATATGAAATCTAATGTGAAAATTATTGGTACGGCTGCAGGGCTGGTCATGACGTATTCAGGCAATACTCATTATTCTTTAGAGGACATAGCAATTGTCCGGGCTATACCTAATATAACGATTTTATCACCAGCCGACGCCACTGAATCGGTAAAAGTAGCATTAGCCGCCGCACAAATTAATGGACCGGTTTATATCCGATTGACAGGTGGGCTGAACAACCCAATGGTATATAAAGAAGATTATAACTTTGAAATAGGCAAGGCAATTACAATTACGGACGAAGGAGATATTACAATTTTTGCCACCGGAACCATGGTATATAATTCACTGGAAGCTTCAAAAATCCTTGAAACGAAGGGGATAAATGCCTGTGTTGTAAACATACACACTATTAAACCTTTAGACACAAATTGCATCGAGTATGCAAATGAACGATCAAAATTGCTCGTTTCAGTTGAAGAGCATAGTATCATTGGTGGCCTGGGGGGGGCAATTGCAGAGCATCTTTGTTCTAAAAAACGACACACGCAATTGTTAAGACTTGGTTTAGCTGATCAGTTTCGTCACGCGGGCGATTATAATTATTTGCTGGGACAAAACAGATTATTACCCGATCAAATTGCCCACGACATCGAACAAAAATATTCCTCTTTATAGTAAAGCATAACGCTCATTATGTTACCTTTTAATATACATCCGAAAGAAGATAAAATTGCTGTTATAACAGATATAGGGAGAATCTTTTCTTATAAAGAAATAAACGTTTTTTCCGATTCTATTTATAATGCTATCCAACATCGCTGCCTTGTTTTTTGCATATGTCAAAATACGATTGGTTCATTGTGCGGATACATTTCGTTCATTGCAAATAAGATCGTTCCTTTAATGCTTGATTCAACCATTGACAGGGAATTACTAGAAGGACTTGTAAATACATATCGTCCTGAATACTTGTGGCTGCCTGATGATCGCATTAATGAATTTTCGAAGGGACAAATAATATTTTCAAAACATAATTATTCTCTAGTCAAACTTGAATCGAGTAATTATTATCTAGTGCATGATGATTTAGCTTTGCTATTAACAACCTCTGGTAGCACCGGTAGCCCTAAACTTGTCCGTTTAAGTTATGATAATATAGAAGCAAATGCAACTTCTATTGCAGAATATTTGTCAATAGATGAAAATGAGCGTCCCATCACAACTTTGCCAATGAGCTATTCATTTGGTCTCTCTATTATTAATAGTCATTTCTTAAAAGGAGCAACCCTGCTGTTAACTTCAAAATCCCTGATGGAAAAAGAGTTTTGGAATTTCCTGAAAACGCAAAAGGCAACATCTATGTCAGGTGTTCCATATACCTATGAAATATTAAAGAAGCTTCGTTTTTTTCGTATGGAACTATCGTCTTTAAATACTTTAACACAGGCAGGTGGAAAACTGAATAACGAATTAAATAAAGAATTTTCGGAATTTTGCATGCAGGCAAACAAACGTTTCTTTGTAATGTACGGACAAACTGAAGCTACAGCAAGGATGAGTTATTTACCTCATCAGTATTCATTGTCTAAGTTGGGAAGTATGGGTATTGCTATACCGGGAGGTGAATTCAGTTTAATTGATGAAAAAGGATCAGCTATTGAAGGACCTGAAATCATTGGCGAACTTGTGTATAAAGGGAAAAATGTTTCAATGGGATATGCCGAATGTGGCGATGATCTTAAGAAAGAAGATGAAAATAAAGGTATCTTATATACAGGAGATATAGCAAAAAGAGATAGCGACAATTTCTATTACATTGTTGGAAGAAAAAAACGGTTTATCAAAATTTATGGCAACAGGGTTAATCTGGATGAAACAGAACGATTGCTGAAAAATTTCATCTCAGATTGTGCCTGCATTGGTCATGATGATCATATGGTAATTTATATTACGGATAAAAACAGACTTGCAGAAACGCGGAATTATATTTCTGGGAAAACAGGAATTAACCAAATGGCTTTTTCTGTCAGACATATTGATGCCATACCTAAAAATTCTTCAGGAAAGACTATTTACGCAAAATTGAACATTTGATGGATATAGCGAAAATTCTGGATATTCAGCCATACTCATTAAATCATATTGACAAGGAAAAACTTCTTAGTCCTTACCTCAATTATTTGTCGCAACATCATCATGAACATTGTGAATCATACAAAAACATGATGGATGCCATCGGATATGATTCAAAGAAACAATATCATTATTCAGAGCTGCCTTTTTTACCGGTCAGACTTTTCAAAATGTTCAATATGTACAGTGTGAAAAAGGAAGATATTGTGAAGACCATGACATCGTCAGGCACTACGGGACAATCCGTATCAAAAATATACCTTGACAAGGAAACTTCATCAAATCAAACAAAAGCACTTACCAGAATTGTTTCTTCATTTATTGGTTCGCAAAGAATACCCATGATAATTGTGGATTCGGAAAGTACGGTAAAAAACAGGAATCTTTTTTCTGCACGCGGGGCTGGAATTTTGGGTTTTTCTATATTTGGCTCAAAGCGGATGTATGCCCTGAATGAGAGCATGGAACTGGATTTTGAGAATTTATCTGTATTTCTCGAGCAGCATAAGGGGAAGCGTATTTTTATATTCGGCTTCACATTCATGATTTATCAACACTTTTATAACGAACTAGTGAAAAGAAATATAAAGCCTGACCTCTCTAATGCTGTTTTAATTCACGGAGGTGGATGGAAAAAACTTGAAAGTGAATCTGTCTCGTCCAAAGTGTTCCGTGAAAAACTTTATGATGTCTGTGGCATAAGAAATGTGCATGATTATTATGGGATGGTGGAGCAAACAGGTTCAATATTTATGGAGTGCGAATGTGGCTATCTGCATGCTCCTGTTTTTTCTGACGCGCTCATTAGGCGTCCCCATGATTTTTCGTTGGCAAATATTGGAGAAGCTGGAATTATACAGGTTATTTCAATACTACCAAAAAGTTATCCGGGACATTCGTTGATTACCGAAGATGAAGGAATCTTATTGGGCGAGGATGATTGTGCATGTGGCAGGCTGGGGAAATATTTTAAGGTGGTAGGACGATTAAAAAATGCAGAAATCAGGGGCTGCAGCGATACTTATGGAGAAAAATATTGATAAAATAAAAATACTGTTTCCAAAGGAAATCAATACTGATAATCTTATCCGTATTCCTCCGGCAGAACCATTTGACAATAAATGTATAGAATTTCTTAATGCCTTATCTTTTTCTTTGAATAAGGATCCCAGGATAAAAAAATATCCGGACGTGGCGACATTTGCCTTTTTTTGCCGAAAGGCCAATATTTTGCAGCTTAAAAAAAAATATTTTGATGAGGAATCAATCAGGCTGGGCAGAGGTGTCGTGTTTCATATTTCTCCTTCAAACGTTCCGGTGAATTTTGCCTATTCCTTTTTGTGTGGACTGCTTGCCGGAAATACGAATATCGTAAGAGTACCCTCAAAAGAATTTGAGCAGGTAGAAATAATTACAGAAGCAATAGAAAAATTAAGCAGGGAAGAAACTCACAAAGCAATTACTAGTCGTCTGCTTTTTGTTCAATACGATCGTCAGAGCACGGCGACAAATTACTTTTCATCAATTTGTGATGTTCGTATTATATGGGGAGGTAACACAACTATCGAAGAAATAAGAAAAAATGCCATGCCTGCCAGATCATTTGATATTACGTTTGCCGACAGATATTCTTTTTGTGTGATTAATGCCGACAATTATATATCTGAAGCAAATCCAGAAAAAGTAGCATCCGGGTTTTATAATGATACTTATTTGTTTGACCAAAATGCATGCACAGCGCCACATCTGATTATTTGGCTTGGCAGTAAGGCCAATGTTGAAAATGCACAAAAAATATTTTGGGATGAATTATATAAAATAGTTAAAGCAAAATATCTAATACAACCAGTAATAGCAGTAGATAAGCTTACATCATTTTATAATCAATCCTTGCAGTTAAATGGGTTAAAAAAAACACCAACACCAGACAATCTTCTTTGGCGGGTTGAATTAAAAAATTTGCCGGTTAATATTGATGAATACCGCTGTTCCAGTGGGTATTTTTCTGAATATCACGCATCTTCATTATCGGAAATTATACCAATTATCAATCGCAAATATCAAACTTTGTCATATTGGGGCTTGAGCAAAGCAGAATTGATAGATTTCGTGAAAACTATTAAGTCATTCGGTATTGATCGTATAGTCCCCATTGGCCACACTACTGATTTTTCAATCATTTGGGATGGTTTTGATTTGATAAATATTTTAAGCAGGTCTTGTGCAATAATGTAGCAGGGAATATTTATTTTGACTTTCTGATATTTAACCCGGAGGTGTTTATAAAGGAGTACTCCTTTCCTTTTAATATTGATTTGATCTTCAGTGCAAATACAAACAAATAATATCTTGCCGGATTGATAATTTTTATAAAATGATATCCTTTTTCAACTTCAGCACCGAATCTGATCTTGAAGTCCTGTATGCCGTTATGTTTATCATCATTGATGGCGGGATTTCTATAACCGCCCAGTATGTATTTTTTCACGCCCAAATCTCTCAGGGCTTTTATAGAGCCCCACATAAGAATTTTGTTCGAACCGGGCACCACGGGGCTGGCCGCCGAACCGCCCCAAAAACTATAAGCCTGTGCCTTGTCGTAAACACTCAGGTTGCTGTGCTCGGCGCCGGCTGGCGTTTTTGAGAAGCCAACAAGGATGTTCCCCGGCATTTTTTCCATTAATTTTTTTATGTCGGAAGCCGTCAAATGCGGCAGTCCTTGCCTGCTATGTGTGTCCGCATATAATTTATAGAAATCAGGAAAAGTTTCGGGCCCGAAATGAGTGCTTACTCCCAGCTTTTCAGCCTTGCGTATTTGTTTGCGGTAAGTGGTGTTCATTTTGGCAAAAATATCTTCTGCTGTTCCTATCATATCGATTCCGATAATCCCAATCTCAAAATATATTGCCCTGCTGGGTATGCTTTTAAAAACGCAACAATGACTTGGGGGAAAAACAACATCACAGATTTTTTTTTCTTTTATAAACTTATGGAAACAATCAACGAAATCTTTTTCTGTATCTGCCTCTATATCTTTTCCTGTGAAATCCAAAGGCTTATAAATGTATTCAGCTTTTTTTAAAAATTTTAAACGATGTACTTTAAAAGGGACAACCGCATTGTATTTTTCATTATAATACAAGTAGCACGAACAGTTATCTGTTGCTTCATAATTCAACCAATTATCCCAAAATAAAAACGGGAAATTTTCTGGTTTTAAGTTGACTTCACTAAGTGAATTGATTAAACTCATCCTAAATTTGTTGTTTTGCCGTTGAAATGTTTTTCTTTCTTTAAGAATTCAATCCATCAATAGAGATTTATTGCGCAAAATTAGTGAAATTAGTGTTTTAAATCATTACAGATTATCTTTGCAAATAAAACATGAGAAAAAACCTTGTCTTCCTTTCTGAAAGGTATCCATTCCAAAACTTGGGCGGGTTGTGGGAAGCTAATGAAGTAAACAACCTGGCGCCTTTGTTTGACAAGGTATTTGTGATAGGGGCTACGGCGGAGCAAAAACTGCCGCCCCACGTGCTGCCGCCCGGCGCAGAGCCTTCTTTTTGGGAACCCGACAGGGGTTGGTGGCAAAAATTATTGTCGCTGAGGCTGATTTTTACTCGTATATTTTTTGCAGAACTTTCGTTTATCAGGAGCACCCTGAAACAAAAAATTACCTACCGCACACTAGCCGTGCTGCTGACCGAACTGAATGCCGCGTTGGCGCTGAGCCGCCATATCGAAAAGATGATGCAAGCAAACGGCCTTGAAGAAAAGGACACCCTGTTGTATTCCTTTTGGAACGATTACCGCGCGATAGCCTGTGCCCTGCTGAAGAAAAAACACCCGGGAAATGCCGCCATTTCGCGTTCGCACGGCGGCGATGTGTTTTTTGAGTTGCATGCCGGCAATTACCTGCCGCTGAAGCATTTTATGCTGGAGCAACTGAATTTTTTGTTTACCATTGCCGACTTCAGCCGCGATTACCTGATAAAAAAACTTAATGATAGCAGCGGAAAGATCATTACCAAAAAACTGGGTGTGGCCAATCAGTATCCTTTTGAAAAGCATAGCAGCGCCGGAAAATTAAAGGTAGCCAGTTGTTCGCAAATAGACCACAACAAGAGGCTGAACCTGATCATTGGCGGGATTAAGTATCTGGGAGCAATTCCGGTGGAATGGTATCATATAGGCGAAGATGAGCTTGACGGGCAATTGATGAGTCTGGCCGCACAGGAACTCGGGCCGGCAGGGATACACTATGAGTTTTTGGGTATGATGCCCAACGAAAAAGTTTTTGCATTTTATTATCAAACAAAGCCGGATTTGTTCATCAATGCGAGCAAGAGCGAGGGCTTGCCGGTGTCGGTGATGGAGGCCATGTCGTTTGGCATACCTGTGATAGCCACCGCGGTAGGCGGTACGCCTGAAATTGTAAAGGATGGGTACAATGGCTTTCTTTTATACCAGGATCCGACGGCTGAAGAAATTGCCGAAGCCATAAAAAAATATTACTTTTTACCCGAAAGTGAAAAAAATATAATGCGTGAAAATGCTTACAAAACCTGGGACGAAGAATATAATGCCGAAAAAAATAATAAGGTATTTGCGGAAATGATTTCATCGCTTTAAAAAACCGTTTTTTTCAAATACAGCTTAACAGTGGTTAAGGCCTTTGTAAAACATTTCCAATAAAATGAATACTTTTGTTCATATTATTTGAAAACACCTTACATGGAACAAATTAAATCATTCTTTTCAAGATGCCTGTCCAGCGAAATGTTTTTGATAGGGCTAGGTATCTTTTCAGTCCTCCCTTTTATCATCATTTCCGTTTTTAACAATCCCGCTGCCGATGATTTTGCTTTTTCTGTTGAATGTTCCAATCACGGGTATTGGGGCGTACAAAGCTGGTGGTATACCCATTGGTTTGGCAGATATTTTTCTACGGCATTGTTGTCATTAAATCCATTATTAATTCAATCTTTTTTTCTTTTTAAACTGATACCTGTCGTGCTGATCATTGCTCTTTTTATTTCCCTTTACTATTTGGCGCGCACACTGTTTGTTAACGCAGAAAAAAGACAGTGTTTATTATTTTCCTTATGCTTTATTTTTATATATTTATTTTTTATGCCGAATGTTGCGGAAGGAATATATTGGTTCGCGGGTGCAATTACCTACCAGGTGGCAAATATATTGACAATTTTGCTTTTTATCAGCGTTATTAAACTCATGCAGACAAAAAAGATCAAATTTCTTTTTTTATCTGTTTTATTTGTTTTTTGCGTAATCGGGTCCAACGAATTATCCATGCTCATCGTTGATTTTATTTTAGCTGCTATTTTCGGTTATGCTTTTTTCAAAGAAAAAAAAATAAATTATTCACTGTTGATTCTGCTGGTCTTTGCATTTATATTTTCGCTTGTTGTGTATTTTTCACCGGGTAATACCGTCAGAGGAAATACCATTCCTAACGACCATCAGTTTGCCTTTTCGGCATGGCAAGCGGTCATACAAACCATCAATCATTTAAGGCTTTGGCTGCCCTTAAGCATCGTATTTATCCTGATTTTTTTCGATGCCTTTCACAAACATATCAAGGCCGCCTGGGCTTCGAATTTTAATGTTCATCCCACTTATGTTTTCATCTTATTATGTCTTATCCTTTTCATCGGTTTTTTCACCGGTTATTGGAGCAGGGGCGTTTGCCCTGCCGCAAGGACAAAGAATGTGCTCTGTTTCTTTTATGTAGCAGGGTTTTTATATCTCGGGTTCTCCCAGCTTTTTTATCTAAAGAAAAAAGAAAAAATTTTTTTAGTGATTACTCCCTGGGCCAGGTATTTGCTATTTGTTATTATCCTGATAAATCTGAGTCATAAAAATAATATCAGTACCGCCTATGCGGACCTTATAAAAGGGACTGCTTATAGATATGATGCTGAAATAAAAGAAAGGTATGAAATAATAAAAATTTCAACAGGAGAAGATTGTACTGTGCCTAAAATCAAAAGTTATCCCCTTACTATTACTGTTGCTGATATTTCAAGGGATGCAGGTTATCCACGAAATAAATATCAGGCAGAATATTTTGGACTCAAATCAATTAAAACCATAGAGGAGTAAGTGTAAACAGGGGCATGCATAAATGAAAATAAAATCAAGCCGAATATATTTTTAGCAAGTCATCTACATATTCTTTCATATCAAACTTTCCGGCAAATTCCTGTGCGTACAGTGAAATTTCACGGTATTTTGTTTTATCATTCCAAAGTTCAATAATTTTTCCGGCAAATGCTTCCGCATTTTGTTCGAAAAGCATATGGCCGTTCTTTCCCTGCTCTATCAGGTCCCTGTTGCCCCTGCCGTCTAAGGTGATCACAGGTAATCCCGCTGCCATAGCTTCAAGCAAGACCAGCCCCAGCGGTTCATAAGTGGCGCTATGCAGATAAATATCGTAAGTCCACAGAAATTCTTCCACATTAGTTACGCTTCCGTGAAAAACGACCTGATCGTTTAAATGCATGCTATTTGTTTTTTCTTCCAGAGCCGGACGATCATCGCCGTCGCCCAGCAAATGAAGTTCAAAATCAATGTTTTTATCCTTCAATATTTTTGCAATATCGAGCAAAAATTTTTGATTTTTCTTTTCCACAAAGTTTCCGACATTAACAAGCCTTAACTTATCTCCCTGACCGGCGCCATCGCGTTTTTTGTAAAACTTAGTATAGTCTATAGCATTATGCAACAAAGTGACAGGATAACAGGGAGCGGTTTTTTCAAAATATTTTTTTGTATCATTCGAAATGGCAATAAAATGTGTTCCTCCACTTTTTTTATACAGGTGAAACAAGTATTTTTTTTCATAAAAATTTAAGAGCTTTCGCTTGTTGAATAAGGTTTTCCACGAAAAATTCTCAAATTGTATCATGTTGTCGTGGCAGTGCGTGAAATAGGTGATCTCGTTGGTGGGATAATGCCGGGTGATTATTTCCGAAAGGTAGCGGTGTGTGTGTATGATATGCGGCTTGAAATTATCTATCACCTCAAGGTAATTTTCCGCACCTATTTTATTTTTTTTATATAGGGATAAGCGGATCTTTGCTGGGCAAAACCTGTAATTCATATCCGACACATCATATTCATAATCCACGGTTTTATCAAAGCTGACCAGCATCGCTTCCACGTCATCTCTTTTGTTCAGTTCCCTGGTAATGTCAATGGCGAGCTTTTCTGCGCCACCGCGCCCCAGGCAATATACAGCATGTAAAACTCTTAATTTTTCTTTTTTCATGGGTTGTCAGAAATTATCAAGATCACCAAACACAAATTTAAGATTTTCACAAGGAACGTTGTTGTCAATTTTTAACATACAAATATTATATTTATTACTGAAAGCATATTTTGACTGCAGATAAAGGTCAAGATCCGTTCCGGGGCTTGTTTCAAAATGAATTGCCCGAATGCCGCACAAGAAACAAAATCGTTTTAACCGGGCAATTATTTTTTCGGGATCAGAATACTCAGAAATGTCACCAACAGATGCTGAACCGAATTTTGTAAATTTATACCAAACCAAATGCTTTTTTATTCTGATAATATTTCCCGAAGAATATGAGTATTTATACTTGAAAAAGGCTTTATTTTTTAATATGTGTCCGTTTTTTGATTCGTTCTGTTCTTCAAATGATTGTTGTTGATCATAAAATAATTTTACAATTTTTATATAGAAATCATATATGGCGGCTGTTGGTGATGTTTTTTTTAATATTCGGCATAATGGGATTGTTTTAACTGATATTACATAGGAATTTAAACATTCTTTGTGAAAAAAGCCCAGCCGGTGTATAAAACCCTGATATGATTTGTTTTCCCCGTAGGGAAAAGTAAATATCAGTTTTAAGCCTTCTTCTTTAGCAAAAATGTGTGTCTGTTCCGCAAGTATTAAAAACAAGCCTTTTCTTCGGTGAAGGCTGTGAGTCATCAGGTCGCCGACCTGACCGCAAAGGATATCTTCATTGTTATATCTGATTATCGCCGGGAAAATGGCATACATAGCAGCAATACTTTTCGTTTCTTTATCTATTGCCACAAAGGCAATGTTTTTTTTCCCGGAATAATCAGCGGTATCAAATTTTTTCATCACCTGATCAACCGTGATTTCCATCTCCATTGCGTCTTTGTACAAAGGCGGCAGCAGGTGCATTAGACTTTCATCCAGCCGTTTAAAAATGTAATTATTCATTATAATGAATTAAGATTTTTTTCAAATGCCCGTAATGTATTTGCCGTGGAGTAAGTCATAAAAATACCGTATCTGTTTTCTATCCTGTTATCTGATTTATCTTCAGGGGAAATATAATAACGGGTTGCCAACTGGTATTTAAAGCCGATGTTACTTGCCTCAGAAATAAGTTCCCGGGAATATGAACCATCAGGATAAGCAAGCGAATTTACGGGTTTTTGAATAAGGCCCTCCAGATAGATTTTTGATTTGGATAATTCTGCTACTGCGTCCTCCAGCGGGATATTCCCTAAATTATTATGATAATATGCGTGTGAGCCTATGGTAATATATGGTGAACGTGAGGCAAGGATTATTTCTTCATCGGACATCAGTTTCCAGTAATCAAGGTATTCTTCAATATTTTTGAAGTCAGGTGTTATTTTTTGAATGGCATCCATTGCCCTTTGTTTATATTCATACACTCCCTTCTCTTTGATAATATCATGCAGGGATTTTCCGTCCTTTTTCAGATACCACCGGTTACCAACCTTATTGAACAAATCTCCGTTGATGTTGACTTCGTCTTTATCTGTAAGTGAACCGGCTATGTCTAAAAAGTCAGGCCACAGGATATCAAGCCCGGCAGGATTAAACCCTGTAATAAAGAATGTGGCCGGCACCTGATGTTTTTCTAAAAGAGGCAAGGCATATTTAAAATTATTTGCATACCCATCGTCGAAAGTAATAGCTAAATTTATTTTGCCGCTGATGAATTTTCTTTCAAAATAATCTTCAACACTTAACACATTCATATTTTTTTTTAAATACACGAGCTGCCGCTCAAAGTCACCGCTACCGACAAACCGCTGATTGAATCTTTTACTGCCTGTTTTATCCACGCCATGATACATAAGAATTCCTTTTCCATTTCCCCGGGGCCTGTATAATCCCGCGTTAAACCGGATATCTGTATATATCCTGTCGAGCTTGTTCCGGATGCGGCTGTAATAAATTTTACTCATGGTGATCAATTATTAAATTTTTTTCTCATCCCTTGCAAGGGTAGGGCATGTTTTGCAGGATTTTTATTCTAATACAAAAAGCCAAAAAGCCATAAGGGAATTTTGTTTGCAAAACCAGTTTCTGCTTCGTCCATTGCAATGTATGAATGTTTTATCTCTTTTATCTGTCTGGTTGTTTTATTTTTTCCTCCTATTTCAAAAACATAATTATCATCAACAATGAAATCTCCTGATTTGGGATAATTTATTTTATGCATATAATTCAACTGATTGCAGAAAAAAGTTTCACGGATTGTTCCTGTCTCAATTTTATTTTCGCCCAAAGCGTAAGTTAAATTGGTATTGTTCAAAAATATTTTTTCCGGTTTATGCAGAATTTTATTTCCCACGCATTGGGCGTTCAACAATATGATTAACTCGGCGTTCTCCAAATAATTTAAATATTTGTAAAGAGTTCGTAAATCAGAGATGTGAATATTTGCCGACAAATTAGTGAGATTTGGGGTGTAAGGTACGGTAGTGGCAAGAGCCCCCAATAATTTTTTAATTTTACCTGATATTTCAAAATTGATATCGGGAATTGATGAAATGTCAATATCTATGATTACGTTAATGATGTTTTTTAACCGCTGAAAGTATTGTTCAGGGCTCTCGTTATAGAAAGGGAAATAACCATGTAATAAATATGCTTTGAAATGAGGCAATATTTTTATTTTAGAAGATATCTCAGAAGATATTTGCGTGTTTTTGTTAATAATATCATCAAGGGAAAAAACAGGGAAGTTAAATAAATTATTGTACATCAGAAACTCTCTGAATGATAAGCCGTTTAGATTATAGGTGTTTTTCCTGCGGCTCAAGTCTCCGTCGCCTTTATATAATTCAATAATAGATGACCCGGTATAGACTATCTTCAAATCGGGGATTAGGTCGTAGATATTTTTTAGCTCCGCAGACCAGTCGTGGTTTTTAAATTTAGGAGGATATTTGTGTACTTCATCTATAAACATATATTTTCCACCATATTTACTGAATTGCTCTGCGGTCTCTGTAATGGTATGATTAAAAAAATAAGTGTCGTCAAGTGAAATATATATGACGGATTCCGGATTGATTTTATGATATTCGCTGGCTTTTTGCAGCATAAGGGTGGTTTTGCCGACTCCCCGGGAACCTTTAATTTCGATTAAACGTTGCTGCCAGTCTACTTTTAAAAATAAACTTCTGTGAAAATCTTTTTTTACTGACTGAATTAATTTATTACTGAGATCGAATAGATTTTGCATTTCAGTTTTTTTGCAAATATAAATAAATTATGTGATGTAATCCATTTTTTTAGCTAAATTTATGTAATCCAATACATAAAAATTGTAATTATTTGTACTTTAAGCAATTATTCTTGATTTTTTGAAGGTCTTACCCAGTATTTTTTTAATACGTTTATTTGGTTGAACAAATTTACATTAATTCGTTCAATGAAGAAGTGATTTGGTATTTTTCGGCTAAATCATTTTTTGAGGTGTTAATTATAATTACTGATGACAATTAAACCCTTGATCACGCATTCAGGTGCTTCTAATACGCAACCCTATCGTTTTTTCTAATATTGTTATTAGGTGCAGAGCACCGTAAAATTTGTAAAATAATAATAAGCGCGAAAAACAAGGTACAGCCTGCCTGGTCGGCAGACAGGCGTACCGCAATATTAAACTTCTGGTTATGCCCAATTCCTATAGGTAATGCTGAATTCATCTTATTTAACACCGTAAAAAGAAATGTTTTAATACAGGGGATTTGACAAAAAGACAGTGAAAAACATTTGATATTTAATTATTATTTGAGTGGTGTCCCTAATATATTACGGTGCTCTGCACCTTAATTTTTGAGGGGTTTCAATCTTACAAATATTTCGGGGCGCTGCCCCTGCTAAATTCTTCTTCCTAAATTGTGTTTATAAAAAACATGTTATTCCCTGATAAATTGAGTCGTCATTTTTTCATCCAGCACCTCAAAAAAAGGAATTACCTATTTTTCAGGCGTTGAATTTTATATTGGCTTTTAGAAAGATTGTCGGCAGCCACCGATCATGTTAATCCCCCACGGGGAATTAATTTTATTTAAGACGGTTTTTTTATAAAACTTTAACCGCTACGCGGTAAGGAGAAAGTTGCAGAGCACTTTCAGAGAAGCTCAAAACCCATAATCATCAATTCTATTGCCCGTAGGGCATAAAGTTTTGTAAAAAATCATACCGGTTTTACCCCCTTACCCCGTAGGGGTTACACTCTGAAGACAGTGCGTAAGTCAGTTTTACAATGTGGTGGCTGAGGCTCTCGATCCGGTGGCTGAGGCTCTCGAAGCCACCGGTCATATTAACCCTCTGCGCAGAATAAACCTCATAAAAGCTTTATCATCATTCGTCGCAAACCAGCGTTATTATTCTTTTGCTTTGGTAATTTCAGTAAATTTTTTTAATGTACATTTGCACCCTGATTTCCGGCGGAGTTTTCAAACTACGGCTATGAAGAAAAAGTTTTTTATAATAATCGCTGTCATTCATTTGCTTTTAGTTGTTGCGAACATGGCAATATACAGTGACATTTTTAGTCAGAAAAATGATGACTCGCAAAGGTATGTGCGTGTTGCAAAGGAGTTGGCGTCTTTTAATTTTTCAAACGCTGATGCGTATCTGAACTGCTGCACCGCGCCCGGATATCCTCTTTTTTTAGCAATTTTTAAAGTCTTTACGCGCCTGAATAATTATATGGTGGCCATATCACAGGCGCTGCTTTACATCATTGCTTTGTATTATTTGTTGTTACAACTGCATAAAAAAAGATATTTGAGTTATCCCTTTTGTGTGGCGGCTTTTTTCATGGTGCTTGTTTGTCCCGAACTATTTGAATCTAATGGCAGGACACTGTCCGAATCTTTTTGCGGCAGCATGATCTTACTTATTGTAGGAAGTGTGATCAATGGTTTTGACAAGGCCTCTGTCAAGGTTATATTCGTGATAGCTGTCAGTTTTTTAATGCTGGCACGATTTGAGTACCTGGTGATCCTCCCGTTCTTGTTGCTATTTTTAATTTACAAGAAAAGATATCTGTTTACTGCTGTTACTGTTTTGGCTGTTATATTAGTTGTATCTGCTAACGGCTGTAGAAACTACAGTACTTATGGCATATTCAACCCCCTTAGCTTTGGTGCGGGAACAGTTATTTACGGAGGAAATAACATGAACGGGGACGGCTCGTGGCATATCATAGAAAAAGACATTAACTATATCCCGAAAGCACAGCAGGCGCAATATCTTTCCATAAAAAGTAAGGAGTGGAAATGCCGGTGTCCCGAAGAAGATTCTTTTTATAAAGAACAAGCTTTCGATGCCTGGAAGGGCAATATCTGGTTTCAGTTAAAGATCATTCCCTTAAAATTCATGAAGCTATGGAGCCTTCCCGGAGTCTTTGATTACCACTCCGGCCTTACCAAATATAAGAAAGGCATGCAGATGGGCATATTATTCGATTCCAGTTTCTGGCCATGGTACGGAAAATATAAACATGGTTTTTATCTGGCTGTTTACTGGCTGTTTTTATTAATGATCATCGCAGGGTTTTATCTGAAAATTAAAGAAAAAAAATTCGATCTTTACGACCTGAGTGTCATATTGCTGTTTCTGATCATTACTTTTTTGTATAGTGTGCCATTTTATGGATTAAGCAGGTTTCATGTCCCGGTCTTTGGGCTGATGGCAATATATTCATCATTCACCGTCAAATATTTTTATAAGCGGTTTTGTAAAAGAGACCTGATAAAGTATTTGTATAAACAGGGCTGAAATTTTAATACCTGTTGTTGTATGACAATGTCATGATAAGGCATACCGGATCGGCATGGACTATCAGTATTTTGGCTGTGGCTTTATTTTATAAAAAATACTTATAAAAAGGCACAATAGTAACTTTAATCCCGTCATAGACTAAATTTTCTTCTGTATCAAATGTTATTATTGTTCCATTATTCGAATTAATATAGTTACAGGCTTCAATTAAAGCTCTGATCTCACGGTTTTTTGTTTCATTGTCTGGAAATGCAAAAGAAGCCTGAACAGGTAAATAGTTATGGTTATCTTCTACAATAAAATCACATTCAAAATTATTTTTAAAATAGAAAATATTCTTGTTGTTCTTTATGAATTCCATGGCCACCATATTCTCAAATAGTTTTCCCATGTTCTGCGAAACCGAAAACTCGATGGCCCTGATTAATCCATTATCAATTACATACGTTTTTTTATCACTTTTTTCCTGCTTTATTTCGGAATAATTGAATTTATTAATATTTTGAATTAAAAAAACAGAATTACAATAATCTAAAAACTCGTATAAATATTTATTGCTAATGGAATACCCCAATGACCTGAGCTCATGATAAATTTTGTTTATTGATAGCGGTTTGGTGACGTTTGCAAATATTTTTTTAACAAAAAACTTTAATGTTTCAATATTACTAACATGATACCTTTCAACGATATCTCTAAAAATCATTACATTAAAATACTGTTGTAAAAGTTTGTTTTTTATAATACCATCAAAATTCAGGGATTCGGGAAATGAACCTTCAGTTAAATATTTATTTGCTAAATTAATAATCTTACTTTTGTTTTTTTGAGGATATAAAAGGGGCTGAGTATTATTAAAATTCAAAAATTCTTTAAAATTCAGAGGAAAAACCGTATATGTGATAGTGCGTCCGCGAAGTTCTGTTGCAATCTCACTACTTAAAAGTTTTGAATTTGAACCTGTCAGGTAAATATTACGTGTTTTTGTATCAAATATTCTCCTAATAAACTTTTCCCACCCGCTGATATTTTGAATTTCATCAAAGAAAAGATAGGTGTCTTTAATTTTTATTTCCGGATATAATTCCTGGTAAGCTTGTATTATATAATCTAAATTTTCTGATTTAAAATTTAATCGTTCATCTTCAAAATTTATAAATAATAAATTTTTGTTTGAAACTCCGTTTTCTAATAATTTCCTTATTGTTTGGTAAAGAATAAAAGTTTTTCCACTTCGTCTGGCACCTATCAGGCTGATTATAATGTTTTGATTTACGGGTATTTGAATGTCGCGCTCCATTATTACCGGGAGTTCGGTATTTTGGCTTTCAAGTATTATGTTTTTGATTATTTCTTTCATTTTGCAAATTTAGTATTTTTTACTAAAAAAACAATATTTTATTTGGTAAATTTTACTTAACAGTGTCAATCAATAAATTACGTTTTCTCCAAACCTATGTGCAATAAAAAATTATACAGAGAAGCTCCGAATCTTTTAACAGAGAGCCTCATCGTTAGAATTAAATTTTTGTAAGCTCAACAAGTAAAAGCGAACCTAAAGGAAACGTCCATTTTCGGGGTGGTACAGCGATGGAAATCTTCTCTGCGAAACTGTATGAAAACAGGGCAATATAGGGTGTGATAAAATGTGTGGTCGTTTTATAATCCAGTCTGAACATGGTGTCCATATGATCCACTATTTTGTTCAGCTTGTTTTTAATCGAAAAATAATTGAAATGAGTGATGTGCTGTTCTTCGTATTTCACATCTGAAATGATATTCAGCAATAGCTCTTGCAATGGCCAAATACTAACGTAATTGGGCGTTGTCACAATGAGCTTTCCGCCAGTCTTTAATTTTTTATACGCCAGCTTTATTAAATCTTCGATTTCAGTAAAATTCAAATGCTCAATAACTTCAATGATCGTAATTACATCGAAATGGTCATCAGGTATGGAGCCCACCTGTTTGAAGTTGTCGATCATATAAAAATTCCGATAATCTGCACCATAGTTTTCATTTGCAAAGTCAATCTGTTCTTTTAAAATATCAATGCCAACCTGTTGTGGTATTTGCTTTTGAGATATCATGCTTAAAAAAGTTCCCGAAAAACATCCTATATCAAGAATTGACTCCTGTGATCCTTCAAAACAATCAATTACCCGTTTGAACTTTTTATTATGCCAAAAACTTCTCATTCCTTTTTGCTTTTTGGCGATGTCGTCATAAAACCCCAGCGGGATTTCACTATAATCAAAAGTTGATTTTTTTTGTCTCATTTTTTCCTGAACAATCAATAATTACGCTGTCAAACCTATAAGAATAAAGGAAAAGCCATGCAAACATCTGTGGCGTGGAGCCATAATACCGATTTGAAAAATAATATAGTCCAAACTTCGATTCACTCGTTTGTACTTTTTATTTTTATCATCGGTATAACCAAATAAGAAATGTCAATACGTCCTATAGGACTATTTGATATTTCAATTTGGTATAAGCGGCCTTTGACAAATTTATTAATTTTCATGTACTTTTCTTTTTGCATATAAAAAAAACACTACTCGAAATATTTTTGTATTTCTTCATTTTAAAAAGTTGTAAATACTCGGGATAAGGATAAAAAGCCGGCAACAAGGTTTCTTCTACGTGGAAAAAAAGTTCTGTTGTTTTTTTCCAGTTCTTCACCCGATAATGCTTCATATCATAAAAAACGGTATTTGCCCTTTCAGAGCTGTGAGAACCCGGGATAAACATATTGATAATTTTTGTTTCGCCCTTTTTGATGAAGGGAAACAACTTCAGAATAACATTAATAATCCTCATATGAGTCGTGAACAGGATATTCGTGAAAAAATTCACCCAGGCCATGGCAGCAGTGGGCATGCCGATTATGAGTATGCCGTCAGGTTTTAGTATCCGTTTCATTTCGAGCAGGGCCTTTTGTTCGTCATTCACATGCTCCAATACATGAGAAGAATACACTACATCAAAGGTTTCGTCGGCAAATGGGATATTTTCAGAGACTCCTTTTACCACATTCAAATCGTTGCATTTTTCTTTATTGTAACGGCCCACGCCGTGTTCGCCGGGCTGAGGGTCTATTCCTGCGCCCCGGCATTTTAACTCCGTCACAGCGCGTTTCAGTGCGTAGCCTGCGCCGCAACCCACGTCGATGAATTCTGAGCCTACAGGAATAAATGCTTTCACCGCATCCCATTCTACGTCCCTGATCTTTTTTTGATTTGCATCAGTTTTTTCTTTTGATAAAAAAGGAAAGTTATATAAACGCAGCAAGAACTTTTTAATCATGATAGACGATGTTTTTCAGGGAAAAAAATCATGTGAATTTTAGCTTTTGTCTGAGGGTGCAAAGGAGAATAAAAAATCGAAATAAGTAAGTTCCAGGCATAAGGAAACCAGCGCCTTTTATGGCCGTAATACCTTGCTATTCCGAAATAGCATTCACTTATTATTTTACTTTTTAGTTTTTTTGTGATTACCTTTCGGACATCTTTTTGTGCAAAAAACTTTCTTAAGCCGTCAAGCCTTGGCCGGAAACAATTTTTTGAAATATCTATTGAATTTTCTTTACTTACATGATACAAAACCGTATGCTCCGGAATTTGAAAAACAGGATGGTAAATGGAGATATTCGCCCATAATACCTGGTCTTCGACAATGACGATATCTTCTCTGAAATTTATCCGGGACAATATGTCTCTAAGTATGCAAACCCGTGCAGGGATGATTGGATTTTCCATCAGGTAATCGAATGAAGATCCTTCCATCCGGCATATTTCCTGTTTTACGACCTCGTCGTTTTTCGACATCAATGCCTGAGTAAAGAACAGTGCTTCGGGTTCAGATTCTGCAAGGATCTTTTCATATAAAACACTGAGGTGGGAAGGAAGATACTCATCATCACTATCCAGGAAACAGACATATTTTCCTTTTGCATTTTTTATTCCCTTGTTGCGGGCGGCGCTGCGTTCGGCATTTTCCTGCCAGAGGTATCTGAACCTGTTATCTTCGGATATCCATTTTGCCACCAATTCCTTGGTATTATCGGTTGACCCGTCATCAACGATGATGCATTCCCAGTTGGTATAAGCCTGCCCTTTCACGGATAGCAAGGCTTTGCCAAGTATGTGGGCACGGTTGTATGTGGGAATGATCACTGAAAAATACGGATGCATAGGTATTATCAAATTTGAATTATTTTATCTCAGTTTTATATAAATCATACGATTCAAATCCGGCAATTTTCACAGGAACATATTTTTTAAGATTTTTCAAGTCTTTCTCTTTGCCCGGAGATGCGATGAATAAAGTAACAGGCTTATCGGTTTTCACTACAGTATCATTAAGTAAGGCAGCATAATTATTGTTTATTGCCTGAACATCCGTAAAAATAAAAACAAATTGATTCATCTGCGGATCGGGAGATGAAAAAACAGTAAATTTATCTTTTTCGGTATTCGCTGTAATAGCATCGGTAATTTGGATATTTTCTTTGTACATTCCATGGTAAGTATAACTGGTGTCCTTTTTTACGTAAATAGTATATGCGTTATTAAGCCAATAGAGGCCTGCATATGCGAAAACCAACAATACAATGGATTTATAAATTATTTTCTGAAATTTAGTTTTATACTGTGCAAACAATATAAAAGTCAGGAAAATGATTTCAATGAATAACATCGATTGCGAATAATACCTCGTTTCTTCTACCGATGTCCATGGTGGTGTTTGCCATGCCTGGGCTTTGTGTGTAAGCGACATAAACGACAGGAACATAACATTAACAATCAAAGCGGTTAAGCCTAAAATCAAATAGTTTTTTATTGTTTTATTGTCGAGTCCACTCCGAAAAGCCCCGTTTTCCTTATTCTGCGACTTTTTGCCCTTAATCCCTAAAGGGAAGTCGCAGAAAATCAGCCTTCCGCCAGTTGGCGGACCGGGGCAATGCTGATTTTCAAAAATCATACTTTTTGGAGTGGACTCATTGCCGATGTTCTTTTTTAAAATAAATCGTATCGTTTCTATGATGACTAAAAGTGAAAAAGCAGCGGCAATCAAAATATAAATAGTTTCCATGTATGGGCGTGATACGAAGAGATTCGTCAGGAGCCCTTCGTAAAAAAAGAATGATTTAAAGGGGAACACATCCATGCGTAACAAGTTTCTTAAAAAAATTCCTGTTTCATCAACGATGATAAACATGCTTCCGGCAAACATTTTAAGAATAATGCTTTGTAATAACAACAAAACCATCGTAACAACACCGCAGATAACAGAAAATAATTTTACCTGTTTTTCTTTATTAAAATATCCTATAATAAAGGCGGCCAAAGGAACAGAAAACATCAAGGGATAATAGTTGTATTTGATAAACCCCGTTAAATATAACAAGAATCCGGTCAGTGCTGATATCCCGATATATCCGGCTTTATCTTTCAGATACCTTACTGTAAAATAGATTGCCCACTGAAAAAATGTCATGGATATCAGGTCGGTCGATGAAAGATGGTAAAAAGGAGTAAATGAGATTCCGAGAAATACAAACAATAAAATCTGTTTTTTGGGGGGTATGTCCAGGCAATTTAGCAACAGGATCAGCGCCAGATACAATAATACCACAAAAAACACATCCATGATAATTGAGGCGAGATGATAATCTCCGCCTATGAAATAAAACGGAATAATAAATAGCGAATAACCCGGGGCATATTTATTTACATAATTTGAACTAATACTGGTAAAATCATTGGAATTAATCGCGCTATTTGAAAGTCCGTTGCCAATCATCAGATTTTTTGCTTCGGAAATCTGAACCATCTTGTCCACATACATATCCTGGTATGTTATTTCAAAGTTGATCCGAAGCAACAAGCTGAAGGCGATAACCACAAACAACAGGATTTTTTCTTTATTCATACACTTTAGCAGGTTAATTGTACATATAATTATCTAATCGGAAGAACGATATTTTGCTTAGGAGAAACAGACCTGTCCTTGTTACCATCATTTAGAAGTATTTGCATTCAGGTAATATCCGGAGTTTTTTCCACAATTAAACAACAGATCCAATACGGACAGGTTGGGGATAAACTCCTCGCCAATTTGCTTATAAACCGGGTGAACAAACTGTTGATATTCTATTTTGACACCATTATCTGCAAACAGCCTTTCATCATTGTATTGCCTGGCTCCGCCGCAACCCGACAGGTAAACCGTGCCGCCGAAATGTTTGACAATACCCAGGTTCATCTCATTCTTTCTGCCGAAATCCACAGGAATTTCTGATGCTGTTATTAGAGGGGTTTTTATTTGCAATTCATCGCATACGAACTTGATGATCTTAATATTCAGTTCGGCTAAATTGCTGTATTTTACATTTATTATTTCTGAAAACAGTTCAAAATATTCCTCGAAAAAATCTGCCTTCAGATATGCGTTTTTAATCAGGTTCAAATGGCTTTTTTGCCATTTTTGATCATAGTCGATCTCAATCTCATTAAAACTTTGATATGCACCTTTTGACATCCGGACAGGAACCGTCAGTGTGATCTCTCTGCCATTTTTATCACGGATTTTGTTTCTGTTGCACACATGCCCCTTGACAAACTGAACCTGGTCTATTAACACAAATAAATCCGAAGCCAGGATTTTGTGAAAATACCCTATCCATGGAATATAATTCGGCTGATGGATTCCTACGATCACGATAATTCTTTTTTTAGCAATAATAATTCATCTGTCTCTTCTTGGATCGTGAAATTGTTCCTTAAATAAAATTGTATCGCCTTCACGTTATTTTTATATACTTTTAGCGTAATGGCCCTGCATAAATGAATTTCCGAAATTTCCTTTTGAAACTTTTCCAACAATGCTAATCCTATTTTTTTGCTTCGATAATCGGGATGCACGAAAAATTTATGAATATGAAATGCGTCGGATTTTCCAGAGGCAATAATAAATCCTGCAATTTTATTGTCAATTTTCGCATACAGACTAGATTCCCATTTTAATGGCAAATCTGCCAGAAAATTTGATTCGTTCCAATATTCATTTTCAGTATCACTGATTATTTGAATAAAAGAATCCAGGTTTTCTTTAAGGAAATCCTTTTTTAAAATTTTGATATTTATTTTCATCAAATTATCCATCTTATCACTTCAAAAGCTTCTGCATATTCATTTTCAAATTGTGTTCCCCTTGTTGTTGCCAGCCCCCAAATAAAATTTTCATTCAAATAGGAACGATGTTTTTGTGTTTTATAACAATTAAGCGCCGCTATCTTTTTTTGAATATGATGTTTTTCCAGTTTAATGAAACATCGTGTTTCAAAAATGATATTATTCCATGGCATTTCATAACCGAGTATCGATATTTTTTTAAATGCTCTTAATCCTTCATTGGCAATGACCTGGTGATCCTGATGAATGTCGTGAAGCGAAGGGACAAATACCAGATCGGGGCTGAAAGACTTATTTAATTCGACCAATGTCTGAAGTATTTCCTGCCTGAATTCCGGGAAATGCCGTACCTTATAGGCATGGTATATGATGTCCTCCTGTTTTAAGCCCAGAATTTTCATGGCCTGAATAAATTCATCAGCGACCGCATTTTTCTCAAAACCTTCCGGAACGGAATCTTCCGCAATAGAATAGGCCACACACTTAACATGGTTGCCGTCTTCTACCAGCTTGGCAACGCTTCCGCCACAACCCAATTCGCCATCATCGGTATGCGGCGCTAAAATCAAAATTTTTCTATTCGTGATTTCTATCATTTTTCAATAATTTTAGAAAGATATTCGGAAACACCATTTGCATCAAAGATCAGATTCTGCTTACTGTAATGATCAACAGCAGGATCGTCCACCCGGTCGTGAAAAAGTGCAGAATAATCTATATTCAAAATATTACACAACTTGAAAAAATGGAATTTATATTGAGATCTTGTTATATAATCCTTGTGAGGAACATCAAAAAGATGCCCGTTTTTTTGCATAAATAATACATTTATGGTTCCGGCGCCGGTGATGGCAAAAACATAGCGGGCTTTTTTCATGATCGCTATTTGTTCAAAAAATGTATGATCTTCCATGATGACCGCATTAAAGCCAAATCGCTTCAGCGTTTCTTCTGCCACGGCCTCATCTTCAAATCGTTTTCGTGCAGCGTTTTTTCGTGAGATGTAGATCTTGTCCCCGTAAGGTGAGGCCATTCCTCTTTTTTCAGCTTCATCCAGCAACAGAGCCCTTACACTATAAACATGTTCGGGAATAAACATGGGGGTCCATGGCTTCGCTTCGGGCATTATCAGGTTTTTCACAAATAATTGATGATCGGCAGGGATCTCGATTTTATTGAGTCCGGGAAACAACTCCAGCGTCTCGTTGATAAAAGTAAAATTTTTCCAACCGGCAGGGTAGAGTAGTGTTAGTTCGGGTAACCGATCTTTTACCATCAAAAGACGGGGAAGACATTCGGTGATCCAGAAATAATAACTAAACCAGGGGGAATGTATGAGCAGGTATTTTTTGTTATCATTGAGTTTTATGAACGGTATGCTTTTGCCGTATTTGCAGACAAGCATTTGCTCGATTGCTTTCCGCCAATGTTTATAATACGCACTTTTATCGTATCCCGAAAAACCCAGATTGGGGGCGCATCCTTTTACCAGCAACCCATGTTTAATAACCAGACCGTAATGATTTACAAAAACATTTTTCAGCTCCCTGACTTTCAGATCTACGGTTTTGTATTTATAGTCCGGCTTGAACAAATGAGCCCATTCCGTCTGAAAATTAACCGGTAATTTGAAGTTTATATCAATTGCACTTTTCATCAGGCGCTCATTTTTCTTTTTGCCGCTTTAAACAGTCTGCCAAATATAGGAAAATTGTACAAGCACATCACAAAGAGCGGCTTATTTGTTTTTCCGTTGTAGCCTTTAGGATACAAAAAGAAAGATCTGAAAGCATGTGTATACATTTTTGAGATGCTGTGATTTTGGTCTGATTTTACTGCCAGGTGGTAATGGCACATACTCAGGAGGCGGTTTTTTGATGCTGTGGGCAGCAGTTTGCGCAAGGCGGGCTTTTTAAAAATATAGCGGAAAAATGACAACTCTTTTTCGTATCTTTTTACATCCCCCAGGGTGTATGAATCTTCATAAAGACAGTAAACATTCGTATATTCAGGGATATGAACAACCGGATACTTAGCGGCAATATGCAGCCAAAGATCCAGGTCTTCTAATCCGGGGATGTTCACATCAAATTTTAATTCATCCAATATTGATTTTTCTATGCATACCCGTGCCGGATTCGGAGTGTATTTGAGGAGGTATGCAAAAACATTTTGCCGGCCTAATTCGGGGACGGGTTTTTTTTCTGTTTCACCTTCGGGCAGTTTCAGGTAGCTGTTGGTGAAAAGCATGGCTTTCGGCAGGCTTAACTGTATAAGATTGTTATAAAAAGTCTGCAAATGATCTGGTAAAAAAACATCGTCGCTGTCGAGAAAGCAAATGTATTTTCCTTCTGCTGCCTCAAGGCCTCTGTTTCTTGATACACAGCGTTCGCTGTTCACCTCGTTCTTTAGTATTTTTTTATTGGGCATGTCATACCGTAGTGCAACCTCCAATGAATTGTCGGTAGATGCATCGTCGACTATGATGACCTCAAAATCCTGAAAGGCCTGATTTTTTAATGAATCCAGGGCATGGGACAAAACTTTTTCCCTGTTATAAAGCGGTATTATAATTGAAAAATACGGCATAGCTGTGATGGTGCAAAAGTACCTGTTTATAACAGTTTTTTTAAATAATACATTGAATTTTTAAGCCCCAGATTAGCTGATATTTTTATAATGTTCAAGGCTAATTTATTTTTGTTTTTGCGCGACAGATCCTGTTCAAGTATTTCAAGGAGCGCCTTTTGGATTCTATTTATGAAATATTCATAAAAATCCTTGTCATTTCTTTGTTTATAAAATTTCATCAGTTCAACGGATGTTGAAAGCGATTTGATCATTTTTTCAATGCCTGTTTTCATTGAAAAGACGCCTGATTCGTTAACCCGGTAACAGCTTGGCGAAATATGGCCCAGATAAGCTCCGCTGCCGTAATTGCCAAGCAACGAGGTGAGAAACGTGTCTCCGTTATACACCCTGAAATAATTTTCGGGATATTTGTCAATAAGATTTCTGAAACACATGGTATACGTTAAGATCCATATCCCTGTTTTCAACTCTTCGCTGCTGAAATTTTTTTTTCTGATTTCGGGCAGCATGGATTGCTCAATAATATTTTTATCGGCATCCACCTTACAGGCATCATGATAGGTGATGGAAACATCAGGGTTCTTTTCCATAAAATCCACGTGTTTTTGCAGTTTGTACGGATCCGTCCAATAGTCGTCGCCTTCACAAAGAGCAATATATTTTCCCCTGGCAGCCATCCTGCAGCGGCGTATGTTTCCCATCATTCCGAAATTTTCATCGGCTGTTATCACCCTGATTTTTTCGGGGTATTTTTTGGCGTATTCAAACACTATTTCGCGGGTTCCATCGGTGCTGCAGTCTTCGCCGATGAGGTACTCAAAAGGGAAATCGGTTTTCTGCATTAGCACTCCCTCAATACAGTCGCGGATGTATGGCGCATGCTGATAAGTGATGGTCTGTACCTGTACCGTAGGGAATGGGATGGCTGCACACACGTTATTTGGCAGTTCGTATGATCTTGTAAGTATCTTTTTTATTTTCCTTTTCGGCATTAAAGATCAGTTATTTATATGTAAAAGGGTAGAGGGCGGAGAGCACGGGGCAAAGGGAAGGTAGCCATGCTTATTTATTTTTTAAAAGTGTTTTTCTGAAGTTTGTTATCTGGGAACTTAAAATCAGCAAAGCCGAGAACAACTCGCTCCGGGTTTTGTGATCGATAAGATTCCTTCTTTCAAATATTATCAGCATATTAGCGCATTCAAATATAGATTTTCTTGCAATGACCAGATAATTAGCAAAATCCTTATCGGAAAATGAACCGCTACCTTCTGCGATATTATTTGAAATACTAAGAGCAGCACCTCGTAATTGCTCAGTAAATCCATATAACCTTTCATTGGTCAATTTCTCTGCGATGTCAAACATCTTGTCAGCAATAATAATACTATCCTGCCAGATTGTTAAACTCTCAAATCTGAAATTTTTTAATGTATTCATCATTTTGATTTTATGTATTATATTTTTAATTTCTGCTTCATGCCCTTCGCCCTTCGCCCTTCGCTCTTCTCCAAAATCCTAAATCTCCACCAGCTCTGAAACTACACATCTATCGGTTGAAACATAGGCGCTCCCCCAGGACAATCCCACGCCAAATCCGCAAAGAAGTAATTTAAGTTTATTCGCTTCCAGTTTTTCTTTCAGGTTGGTAACCATTAGCAGCGGGATAGTGGCACAACTGGTGTTGCCAAAATCTTTGATGTTGTATGGCACTTTTTCTTCTGATATTTTAAGTTTTTTTCTGATTTTTTCAACCATAAACAAATTTGCCTGATGGAATAAAAAATAATCAATAGTTTCAATATCCAGATTAAAATTTTCGATAAGCTTTTTAACCGATTGTGGCGCTTTTGTGATGCCGAAAGAAAAAACTTCCATTCCATCGAGGCCTTCGTGCAGGCGTGAGCGCTTGATGCCGTTTCCAAAATCTTCCATTTTGAACGAATCTGCGTTTACAGGGTTTCTGCAGCCCCCGTCGGGGACTATGATGGCTTTATGACCAGCGCCGTCTGTTCCGAAATGAAAGAACATCTCTCCGGAATTTTCATCAAGTTCAAGGGCAGTTGCCGTACCCGCGTCGGCAAACAGGGGATAAGCGCTTTTATCTTCAAAAGAAGCATACGAAGACTGAGTGTTGCCGGCCAAAAGCAGTCCTTTTTTTAATCCCCCCGAAGACATCAGCGAGGTCGCCACATTTATCCCATGGACATATCCCGAGCAGCCAAGGGTTATATCCAGTGTCATACATTCATTTGTCAGCCCGAGCCTGTCCTGCAGGATGCAGGATGTGGCGGGCAGCTTATAGTCGGCGGTATGTGAAACAAAAACCAATAATTCTATTTCTTCTTTGTTCCAGTTCAGGTCTTTTAATAAGCGCTCTGTTGCATTAAAACACAGGTCTGAGGTACAGACTCCCGCTTCTACGATCCTTCGTCTTTCAATGCCAACCGCTGCTACAAACTTGTCGTATTCATCATTTTCGAACAAGGGATATGCCGAGTTTTCGACAATGTTCTTTGGGACACAAGCCGATATTCCCGCAATTTTTACATTTTTTGTTTTTGAAAAAGCCATATTTTAATTTAGTTAATTTTTCCTTCGTGTCCCTTTGTGAATGTACTTCGTGCTAATCGTGGTTTTCTTTTTTTACCACAAAGGCGCACTAAGGGTAACACTAAGTACCACAAAGTGTTGTTAATGATTATAAAATTACTCTTTTTAATCCATCTTTTAAATGTTGAACGTTAAAGTTTGCCAGCAAACCTAATTTACAACCAGAAAGCTTTAAGTAGGTAAGTATTATTGCCATATGGATGTCGCATAAGGCTTCAACTGACTTTAATTCAACAATGACACAATTTTCCACCAACAGATCAACCCGGTACCCAACATCAAGTTTTACTTCTTTATAAATTAGCGGCAAGTGTTTTTGTTTTTCAACTTTTAATCCAGCTTGAATAAGTTCGTAATACAAACACTCTTCATAAGCACTTTCTAATAATCCAGGACCCAATGCATTGTGAACGCGATAACAACAATCCAATACTTTCTTAAAAACCTCTTCAATATTCATAACATAAATTATTTTTTCCTTCGTGTCCCTTTGTGAATGTACTTCGTGATACTTCGTGGTTTTACCTTTTTACCACTAAGGCGCACTAAGGCGTTACACAAAGGCGCTCAAAGGGTGACATGAATCATTTTTTGATATTTAATTTATTTTTCCTTTGTGTCCCTTTGTGACTGTACTTCGTTCGACTTCGTGGTTTTCTTTTTTTTACCACAAAAGCGCGCAAAGGCTTCCTGAACTGCCGAACGGCAGGCATGGTTGAAAAGCACTTTTAAATTTATTGTTGCATTTTTGTTTTTACAATGTTGTACAGGTCTTCAATGGTGGTAGAACTCCGGATATCGTCGGCCTTGATCTGGACATCGTATTCGTCGTCGACCATGGCGATAATATTCAGGGCAACCAGCGACGACCATTCATTAATAGTCCGAAACGCTGTGTTGGCACTGAATTCACTTATGTCCGTTTCATCAAACTGTTCAGCAAAGTTTTGCACAAAATCTTTAAGTTCCATTTTTATAATAATTAATAGTTATTCTGTTTTTAATTTCATGGCGGGGTTTCCAAAAACCGTAGTGTATTCTTTGACATTTCTGAGAACAACAGCCCCGGCGCCCACAGTAGCCCCGCGTCCTACTTTTTTATGAGGATGGATAATAGCGCCTGTATGCACCGTAACCTCATCTTCAAGCCGGACATATCCGCCGAGGAACATGTGGGTATCCAGGTGGCACCAGTTTCCCACCTCAGAATTATGTCCCACCATGGTAAAAGGCTGTATGGTTACATGATCGCCGATATGTGCATCGGCCGAAATAAAGGCATTAAAAGAAATAAGGCAGCCCTTGCCGTAAACCGAGTTAGTGCTTATGTTTGCCGTCGGATGTACCAGGCTGATGAACTCACCGCCTTTCAGAAGTATCATTTCGGTATATTTCTTTTTGAATTCCACGTCTCCCAATGCACAGACAAAAACATCATCCTGCTGTACAACATAATCTTCAACAGAGGAAATAACGGGAGGATAAGCAGCAGCACCATTCAGCGCGTCGGACTTGTCATCTAAAAAACCTTTGATGACGTATTCATTGTTATATCCTTTGCACGATATGGCTAAGTTATAGATCACCCTGCCATAGCCGCGTGCGCCGATTATTATTAAATTTTTCATCTTTTTCAGATTTTTGCATTAATGCAAAGTTACTGATTTTTTGACATAAACCGGTATGTCATTAATTCTTGATACATCGTATGGAAAAACCGTATCCTTTTGGGCCATTATAACGGTCAATAGTTTCGTTATCATAACCCAGCCTGAAACGCCATGCCTTACCGTCCGACTCTTCTGTGGAAGACCACCATCGTCCAAATCCGCCGTTTCCGAACCATCCGTCAGGGTCCCTGTACCCTCCCGGCAAAGCATTGAATCCGCTCTTGTCAGAGCCATTTCCCTCATTCTTCCAGCCCCGCCGGCTTTTCAATTTTTTTCCTGCAGTTTTTTCCCCGCCAAGAAAAGATATCATTGCGCACCAATCTTCATCGGTTGGTATATGCCAGCCATCAGGCGCCAGCCCACGCGGATCATTGACCGCATGCCAGTTGTACAATTTGCCATATTTTATTTCAGAGCAGGGATCGTCATTAAAATAGCTCCAGGCCGGAATACCATTCTTGCCGGCCAATTGCCATTCATCATCATTATCAATAAACTGCAGCAGATCGCCATTTGCAAATTTGCCGGTGCAAAGATTCTCTAACATCCATTCCTGGTTGCCGATCACAATAGTTTCATAGGTTCTGTTCTCAACATCCCGTAAAATATCCTTTTTGTGAAATAACCCAATAAAAAAGCCCTCAATATTAAAAATGATGCTTTTAATTGTTTTGAAAATTTTAGTAGTAATTCTTTTTATCAGCATAGTGAGTTGTCAATTACATATGTGTTTAGGTGGTCAGGGAATTAGAAACTGTTTTCAATTTGATTTTTTGTCCCCATCTGATCTGAAAAACTCGAGTCACACAGAGCCGTTGTTTCGATGGTAACTTTATTTTCGCACATAATTTCTGAACAACGTGTCGAAGTGGGACTCGCAGGTAAGAGATTTTTTTGATTACCCTCCGGCCGACTTCGACACGAAACTCCTGAAACGACAGTGGAAGGAGTTTCGGCTCAGCCTGACCGGAAAAATCTTTTATTATACTTATCTTAAAAAAATCAAAACAGGTTCTTAATCTTATATTGGGTTTTTGTAGGTGACAAAACTTCAATCTCTTACTCATTTCGACTAAACCCATTAAAATTTATTTTTTATAATTTCGCATATGAGGCTTACCATATTATTTTCCAGATCAGGGTAAATTGGCAGGCAAATCACCTGTTCAGCAATTTTTTCAGCAGCAGGCGTTTTGCCTGGTTGTGAGGAATCCAATTCCCTGTAAGAGGGAAACTGACCTATCAGGGGGTAAAAATATCGTCTTCCGTAAATATTATGTTTTTCCAGTTTTTCGAAAAGCTCATCCCTGCTTTTGCCATATATTGCTTTATCAACAAAAATCGGAAAATAGGAGTAATTGTATTGCACGTTCGGCAAGGCGGGCAACAAGCGGATTCCTTTCACATCGTTTAGCTGTCTGCAATAAAAATTGTTGACGGCTTTTCGTTTTTCTATAGCGGTATCAATGTATTTGAGTTGTAACAAGCCCATGGCCGCTTGCATTTCGTTCATTTTTGCATTTATTCCCAGGGAAACGACCTTATAATTACGGAACCCGAAATTTTTCAGGTTGTCGATATGCTCTTTCATTTCAGGAGCATGACAGATAATAGCTCCGCCTTCCAGGGTATGAAAAACTTTAGTGGCATGAAAACTCAGTACCGACAGATCTCCAAAATTCAGGATGCTTTCGTCATTCTGTTTTACTCCAAAGGCATGGGCGGCATCATAAATTAATTTTAGCTTATGTTTTTTGGCGATTTTTTCAATTTTAGTATGAGTGCAGGGATTACCATACACGTGCACCGGCAAAATCGCACTGGTTTTATCGGTAATGGCTGCTTCAATTTTTTGCGGGTCAATATTTCCATAAACCGGGTCAATATCTACAAATACGGGGGTAATGCCGTTCCATATCAGTGAATGTGCTGTTGCCACGAAACTATAGGGTGTGGTGATAACCTCCCCTTTTATTTCCATGGCCTGCAAGGCGGTAATCAGGGCTAATGTTCCGTTTGCAAAGAGAGAAATATATTTTACCCCGAGATAAGCGCATAACTCCTGTTCCAATTGTTGATGAAATTTTCCGTTATTGGTCAGTTGGCCACTGGTCCATATTTCTTTGAGATACTCATTAAATTCTTCCAGTGGGGGGAGAAATGGATGGGTAACGTATATTTTTTGTTCCATATTATTTCAACTTTAATATTTGTTTGATATATTTTCGCATCCTGACCGGGATTAGCCGCCTGATAAAGGATCTTAAAAAAAAACGCCCATGATCAGCATCTTTTGACATGGTTTGCGTATGTTTTTGTTCTGCTAATAATAACCTGTTTTTATGTTCAGTGAATTCTTCGTTAAATTTATACTGAAAAAATTTATTATAAATATCTATAAGTTCTATGGTGTTTAGGTTTTTTTCCCTGCTGCTCATCTTTGCCCACTCGCCATCACTACCAATTCTATATACCGACATCGGGTCTTTTAATCTTGCCAATGGTCCATGCAACCCTATTGCCATTCCCAGCATCCAGTCGGCTATTTTCATCTCAAACAGTCCTTGTGGTAATTTCTTTACTGCCGAATTCCGCAAAACACAGGCGGACAGATTTACAATATTGTTTCCCTTTGCTAACCGGGCAGTTGTGAAATATTCAACATCTCCGTCACCGGTCCATTGAGACAAATAAAAATCTTTTTTATCCTCAAAATAATATGTAAATCTGTTATAACTCATCACGCACTCCTGATGATTGTCTAAAAACGCTATGTGTTTCTTCAACCTTTGTACATCGGTCCAATAGTCATCAGCCTCTAAGATAGCGATATATTCCCCGGTACATTCTGCAAATGCTCTTTGATAATTTTTTGAAATTCCAATATTTACTGTTGACGGCAATATTTTATAGGAGCAATTTTCCATTTTTAATCTTGATTCAATAATGGAAACACTATCATCTGCCGAATGATCATCAGCAACAATGATTTCATAATCAAATGGAATGTCCTGACGGAATATACTGTCAAGGCTCTCTTTTAGATATTTCTGCTGATTATAAGAAATTAGGAGAATAGATAACCTCATTAGGCGCTAATAAAAACTACAAAAATAAAAAAAACCAACTTCAATTTTTTAAAAGATTTGACCTCTTTTAATGTAAAAACTATTTTGGGATAATGGCAGAAAAGCAATATAGAATTTTATTTTTTTGTGTACCATTAAGAAAGTGTTTCTAAGCCATTTATTCAAATATAGTCATCCATTAAAGCTAAACTGATTGTACATAAGGTAAAATATTTTTTACCTGATCACAGTTACAATGCCCGTGCGGGATTGCGTGTTCGTTATCATTTTCACATAATAAGTTTCATATTCAATATACCATGTATATATTCCCTGAGGCACCGTTGCCCCCTTGTATTTACCATCCCATGATACAGACATGTCATCCGTGTGAAATATTTCCTCGCCCCACCTGGTGTATATCGAGATTTCCAGTGATTTAATATTTTCACCAATAATGTTGAAGTAATCATTCAGCCCGTCGCCATTAGGCGTGAACGCATTGGGTATATAAATTGTGGTTTCGCATTCCTCCTCAATATAAATGCTGTCATAAGAAGTACAATTCAGAGAATCCCATATCTGTACAAAAAATAGTCCCCCGTGATTCACCGATGTATAATCATTATCTCCTCCCTCGGTCCAGTAATAAGTACTAAATCCCGGTGTGGCGTTGAGATTTATGAAGTTTCCAGGACAAACCGTTGGGTTTTCGGTGGTGATATCCACCACAGGAATGGGCGCCACATAAACCTGCAGACTTGCAGATGAAGAACATAAATTTCCGTCATATCCGATGACCGTATATGTCGTTGTTGTTGTCGGGTTAGCGATCACATAGTTGCCGGACGTTGTGTTCAAGCCCGAACCTGGCGACCATGAATAGGTAGAGGCTCCGCTTGCCAGGATCGAAAGTGAATCTCCCAGGCAAACGATAGCCGGGTCGGGATTAAATGTAATGACCGGCAGGGGATTTACGATCAGGTTGGTGGTAATTAATGAATCGCAACCGTTAACGCTTGTGAGCGTATCTATGTATGTTCCCGTCGTTGTATAGGTGTGTGAATTGAACGTATAGGATTGCCCGAAGCAGATTGTTTGAGGATTGTTGGTATTGTAAACCGGATATACAGTAATAGTTAGTGTTGCCGTTGTTGCACAAAGTCCCGGTGTGGGCGTAAAAGTATAAGTGGTCGTTGTTGTATTGTCCAGTGCAGGATTCCATGTGCCTGTAATTCCGTTATTTGATGTTGTTGGCAGAGGTAATTGGGTGTCCCCCGAACAGATTGGTGCTATTGCAGTAAATGTCGGAAGAATGTTCGGGTTAACGATGATCGTCATCGTTGTAGTCAGGGCACATAGTCCTGATGTTGGGGTGAATGTGTACGTTGTTGTATCCGTATTGTTTAAAGCTGGCGACCAGGTACCGGTTATGCCATTATTTGAAGTTGTTGGCAGTGGCGCCAGGGTATCATTCGCGCAAATTGGCCCGATAGCTGTAAACGTGGGTAACACATTCTGGTTCACCGTTATCGTTCCTGTTGCTGTAATTGTTCCGCAACCACCTGTTAGCGTGACGGTATAGGTAAATGTTCCTGCTGCCGTAGGTGTTCCGCTTATCGCTACCACATCCAGGGCCCAGGTTCCTGTCACGCCCGCCGGTAATCCGGAAATAGTGGCCCCCGTGGCTCCTGTGGTCGAATATGTAATAAGCGTGATAGCAGAATTGATACATTTTGTCTGTGCATCGGTTCCAGCAGCGGAGGTCAGGGATATAGTATTGTTTGGCCTTACGATGATCGTTCCAGTCGTTGTTACTATTCCGCAACCACCTGTTAAGTTTATCGTGTAGATAAATGTTCCTGATACCGTCGGAGTACCGCTGAAAGTTATCACGTTTGCGGCCCACATTCCGTTGACACCCGTTGGCAACCCGCTGATTGTAGCTCCCGTGGCGCCGGTGGTAGCATAAGTGATATTTGTTAACGCGGTATTGATACATATAGTCTGTGCGTTGGTGCCGGCTGCTGAAGTCAGGGTAATAGTATTATTCGGGTTAAATGTGACCGAACCGGTGGTATTAACGTTGCCACAACCTCCAATCAATGTTATTGTGTAAACAAATGTTCCTGATGCTGTTGATGCCCCGTTAATAGTTACCGTGTTCGATGCCCAGCTTCCTGTTACGCCGGAGGGCAATCCTGTGACAATAGCTCCGGTCGCTCCTGTAGTAGCATAGGTGATAGTTGTTATTGCTGTGTTGATACATTTGGTCTGTGCATCTGTGCCTGCTGCAGAAGTCAGGGTTATGGTATTGTTTGGGGTTACTGTTATTATTCCGGTTGTTGTTATTGTTCCGCAGCCACCTGTCAACGTAACTGTGTATGTAAAGGTTCCGGATACTGTCGGCGTACCGCTTATCGTTACTGTATTTGAGACCCAGTTTCCGTTAACACCTGCGGGTAACCCCGTGATTGTTGCTCCGGTCGCTCCCGTAGTAGCATAGGTGGTTGGTGTGATCGCTGTATTTATACATTTGGTCTGTGTTCCGCCCGCAGTCAGTGTGATCGTATTATTTGGCAATACCGTTATTGTTCCTGTTGCTGATACTGTTCCGCAACCCCCTGTTAAATTGATGGTGTATGTAAATACACCCGATACCGAAGGTGTGCCGCTAATAGTCACAACATTTGAGGCCCAGCTACCTGTCACACCTGCAGGTAATCCTGTTACGGTTGCCCCCGTTGCCACTGTAGTTACATAGGTGATATTTGTGATGACCGTATTGATACAAACAGTCTGTGCATCAGTACCAACTGCAGAACTTAAGGCGATCGTATTGCCCGGGTTTACTATTATTGTGCCGGTTGTTGTTATCGTTCCGCAACCTCCTGTTAAAGTGATGGTGTAGGTAAATGTTCCTGTTGCCGTTGGTGCGCCGCTGATGGTCACGACGCCGGCAGCCCAGCTTCCTGTGACACCTGCCGGTAACCCGGTAACCGTAGCTCCCGTAGCCCCTGTAGTGGAATAGGTGATGTTCGTGATAGCTACGTTGGGACAAATTGTTTGTGCATCAGTGCCTGCGGCTGAACTCAAGGCGGCCGTGTTGTTGGGGGTGACTGTTATAGTGCCGTTTGCCGTAACTGAACCATAGCCTCCCGTTAAAGTGATGGTGTATGTAAATATTCCTGATACGGTAGGTGTCCCGGTGATGGTTACGACATTCGAGGCCCAGTTACCTGTAACACCTGCCGGCAATCCTGTTATCGTAGCTCCCGTAGCCCCTGTGGTAGCATAAGTGATATTTGTAATGGCCGTGTTGATGCATACTGTTTGAGCATCGGTACCTACTGCTGAACTAAGGGTGATGGTATTGTCCGGAGCTATTGTAATCATCCCTGTTGTGGAGATTATTCCGCACCCACCGGTTAAAGTTATTGTGTATGTAAACGTTCCGGTTACCGTCGGGATGCCGGTGATGGTCACCACATTCGCCGCCCAGCTACCGGTCACGCCTGCAGGTAAACCGCTTATTGTAGACCCTGTGGCACCAGTGGTGGCATAGGTAATATTCGTTATAGCCGTATTGATACCTACGACCTGTGCATCGGTGCCCACGGCAGAGGTCAGGGTAATAGTATTGTTTGGTATTACCGTGATCGTGCCTGTTGTAGAAATTGTTCCGCATCCTCCAGTCAGATCAATGGTGTAGTTAAATGTTCCGGATACAGTTGG